>DASQIQ010000442.1:0-12934 GCA_035631495.1 Micropepsaceae bacterium | reverse complement strand
ATGGGAATGCGCAAAAGGTCGACGGGAAGCAGCGGCGATGGCATGGAAACCTGACGGCGGCACAGCTGAAATCCGACGATCAATGTGACCGCAAGCTCCGCCGCGATCAGGATCGGCGGCCCGTCACGACCGATCGTATGGATGAGGGCGATAAGCGCGCCGAAACTGATCGCGCTCAAAACAGTGCTGACGATATCGAACGCGTGACCCGAGCGCGGTGTGCGGGGAAGCGCGTAGGAACCGATCGCCACCGCCGCCACGCCGATGGGCACATTGACGGCGAAGAGCCACGGCCAGGGCAGAACGGCGAGGATGGCGCTCGCAATGGTCGGTCCCGCCGCCGCAGATGAGGCGATCACCACCGCGCTGATACCGATGCCATAACCCAGTCGATGCGACGGATGGATGAAGCGCACCAGCGCCACATTGACGCTCATCACACCCGCCCCGCCCATCCCTTGCGCCACGCGCGAGAGCACAAGCGCGGGCAGCGAGCCCGACAGCGCGCAGCCAAGCGAAGCAAGGGTAAAGAGCACGAGTCCCACGAGATATACGCGCCGATAGCCGTAAATGTCGCCGAGCGAAGCAAGTGGCAGCAGCGAGAGCAGAATTGCGACCTGATAGGCGTTGACGATCCAAACACTCACGGATGGATCGACGTTCAGATCCGCCGAAATCGTCGGCAGCGCCACATTGGCGATGGAAGAATCGACCACCGTCATGAAAATGGCGATGCCCGTGGTGACAATGGCCCAAAAACGCTGTGGCTGTTTCAGCCCGTCGGTCGGCATAAATCAGCTGCCGATGACCAGGCTTTCGATCAAAGCGCCGACCGAGTCCGCACGGTCCAGGCTCCAGACCGCATCGGAAATGCGCCGGATTTGCGCCGCGTTCATAAGAGCCTTGGCGTTGCGCCCGAATTTCGCCTCCGCGTCGGCGCGGCTCATTGGGCGGTTGACGAATCCGGGCAGATCATCGACCCGCTCGGTTACCACGCGGCCATCAGTGAGCGTCGCCGTCACGCTGTTCGGACTTTGCTTGGGAACCAGCGCGGTCATGGTTGGGTCTTCGCGCACCGTGATCAGCTTCATCAACGCCGCAGCCTTGGGATCGCGCAAGGCGTCGGGCGCATAGCTCGCGGACGTGATCGTGCCGTCGAGCATCGCACGCGCCACGATATAGGGCAGGCTGTGATCGGCGGTTTCCGATGTCTTCGGGGCCCAGCGTTCGGGCATGCTTCCGGCCATCTGCCAACCCATATGTGTCGACTTCACCTCGATGGCGCGGATGCGCGACAAATCGCCGACGGTTTGTGCAATTTTCGCCGCGGCCGGAATCGCGGTCTGAGTCTGAGCCTGAGCCGGATAGGATTTCATGAAGCAGTCATGGATCCGGAAGCGTTTCCCACGCCCGCCGAAAGTCGCGGTATCGACGTCCAACGGCCCGGACACCTGTTTGAAGAATCCCGCTTCGCCTTCGAAGATCGGCGAAGGTCCGGTGATCCCGGCGCGCGCCATCTGGGCGGCGAAGACGGCGTTGCGCGCGGCATCCGGACCGGCGAGACCCTTCCAGTTCGACAGCGCACCGAGCCGGGTCTGGTTCATCGCCAGGTGACCGCTGAGTGCGATGTTGACCGCTTCCGTCAGGCGCTCGGGCGGCAGCTTCATCAACCTGCCGGCGGCGAGCGCGCTGGAAATTAGCGCGTAATTGGGATGATCCCAGCCACGCGTGTCGAGATATACCGCGTCGAGAAGGCGGCACTCGATCTCGTAGGCCAGCACGACGGAGAGAAGGAACTCGCCGCCGGAGGCGCTCGCTGCTTCCGCTGCCGTGAGGCACGCCGCGACATTGTCGCTCGGATGGCCGGTGCCGCGGCCGACATAGACATCGTTGATGTCGTCGGCGCGTATGCCTGCGCCATTGGCGAACGCCGCCCATTCGAGGCTGGTGCGCCGCTTCGAGCCGATAATGGTTGCCGCATTGCCGCCATTGGCGAAGGCGAGTTCGCGCACGGCGCTGACGGTCCCTTCCTTGAAGGCCGCGATTCCGCAGCCGAGGGAGTCAAGCAGATGCACTTTTGCCCGCTCGATCGTGGCGGGATCGAGATCGGCAAAGCGAATGGAATCGACATAATTGGCAAGACGGCGGGCGAGCGGCGTTTCGTTGGTGCCGGGCTTCACCGCGACGGGAGCGGTCTGGGCCAATGCTGGAGTGGCCGCGAGACCTGAAAGTCCGGCAAGAACAATGCGTCTATCGAGGTTCATGGCCACATCCCCAAGGCGTCTGCGACGCGAAAGGTAACACTTCCCCGGGACTGCCCATAAGGTGCTAATTCCTCAAGTTTCGGCGGCATGCGTCAGAAGGCGGCAGCCGGCGCCGGCCGCAAGCCGCGGGCGCCGAGCCGCCTTCCCTATGATAATTTGATCACCAGAGTAGAGGGGCTACAACATGACAGATGTGAAATGGTCGATCCGGGCGCTCGAATTCAACAATTGTAGTTGCTCCTATGGTTGTCCATGCCAATTCAACGCCCTGCCGACGCATGGCCATTGCCGCGCTGTTATTGGCTTCGATATCAAGCAGGGAGTACATGGCGCCACCAAGCTCGACGGGCTCAAAGCGGCCTGCTTGTTCGCCTGGCCGGGTGCCGTTCACCAAGGCCACGGCGAAGCGGCGATGATCATCGACAGCCACGCCGATCAAGCCCAGCGCGCAGCCTTGCTGCGCATTATGTCAGGCCTGGACACGGAGCCAGGCGCGACGTTCTTCAACGTCTTTGCGGGCACTTTGGAAAAAGTTCATGAACCGATTTTCGCGGAGATTGATTTCGAGATCGATATCGAGCGCCGCCGCGCGCGTCTCGTCGTGCCCGGCTATGTCGATTCGCGCGGTGAGCCCATTCTCAATCCCGTCACAAAGAAAGAGCACCGCGTGCGCATCGATTCCCCAAACGGCTTCGAGTTCAAGCTTGCGGAAGTCGGACGCGGCTGGTCCAAGACGAAGAAGCCGATGCAGTTGGATCTGGCCGATAGTTACGGCCATTTCTGTCATCTCAATCTCTCCCAAAGCGGCATGATCGACTAACGCATGTCAGGCGACGCACTCGAAACCGTGCTGAAGCGCGACCGGGCGGTCGTGGTGACGGCCGTTCTCGTTCTGACCGCGCTCGCCTGGATCTATGTGCTCTGGACGGCCGCGTCGATGTCCGCGGCCACACCCGCCTCTTCCATGCCCGGCATGAATATGCCCGGGATGAACATGGCGCCAGCCGGTTCGGTATCGAGCATTGCCGGGTTTGCGCTCACCCTAGCCATGTGGGTGGTGATGATGATCGGCATGATGACGCCGTCGGCCGCGCCCATGATCCTGCTTTACGCCCGTGTCGGACGTCAGGCGCGCGCCGATGGACGGCCTTTCGCGCCCACCTTCTGGTTCGCCGGCGGTTATCTCCTCGCTTGGAGCGGATTTGCCGTCGCCGCCAGCCTGGCGCAGCTCGCGCTCGCACACCTGATGCTCATCACGCCGATGCTGGCTGCCGCCAACAATCGTTTCGCCGGATTCGTGCTGGTCGCGGCAGGCATCTATCAATGGACCCCGCTCAAGCATTCCTGCCTCTCCCAATGCCAGACACCGCTGAGATTTCTTCAGCGTCATGGCGGGTTTCAGCGAGATCCCGGGGGCTCCCTCAAGCTCGGACTGAAGCACGGGCTTGCCTGCATCGGCTGCTGCTGGGCCCTGATGATGCTGCTCTTCGTCGGGGGCGTGATGAACCTGCTTTGGATCGCCGCGCTCTCCATCCTGGTCCTGCTGGAAAAACTCTTATTCTTGGGGCGGTTTATGCCGCCTTTCGTGGGCTTGGTCTTGGTGGCCGTGGGGGCTATATTTATCTTTGGAATGGCAATCTGATTTGGCCGGGTTTCCGGCCCTGCCAGGGTCGGGTCAGGCACGCTTAAGCGGGTCAAGGAGAACATGAATGCTGATCAAGATCAGACCCAGCTGGGAAATTCCCGAGCGCTTGGTCACGCCCGAGGCCCTGGTGATGAACCGGCGCGGTCTTCTGAAGAGCGCGGGCGCTGTGGCGCTCGGCAGCGTGCTTGCGGGTTGTGACAACGGCCAGAACGCCCGGAATGCCGCTTCCGCCACCAGGGCGGCCGCGAATATCCCCGATCCCAGCACCTCGCTTTATCCGGTGAAGCGCAACGCGGCATTCGTGGTGGATCGCGAGATCACGCAGGAGCGTATCGTCACGGCCTACAACAATTACTACGAATTCGGCGTCGAGAAGGACGATCCGATCCGCAACGCCGACCGGCTGCCCATCCGCCCATGGGAAATCACCATCGAAGGCATGGTCGAGAAACCGATCATGACGGACTTCGATACGCTGCTCAAAGAGATGCCTCTGGAAGAGCGGGTCTATCGTCACCGCTGCGTCGAGACTTGGTCTTTTGCCGCGCCGTGGTCCGGCTTTCCGATGAAAGCGCTGATCGATTACGCCAAGCCCACCTCCGGCGCCAAATATGTCGTGATGAAATCCTGGGTCAACATGGACGTCGCGCCTGCTCAGAACCAGATCTGGGTGCCTTGGCCTTACACGGAAGGGCTGACGATCGAGGAAGCGACCAATGAAATGGCGTTCATGGTCACGGGCGCCTATGGCAAGCCGCTTGCCAAGCAGAACGGCTCGCCGCTTCGCCTCGCCACGCCGTGGAAATATGGGTTCAAATCGACCAAGGGAATTCAGCACTTCATCTTCACGGACGAGCGGCCGAAGACCTATTGGATGGCCCTTGGTCCCGACGAATATGGTTTCTGGGCGAACGTGAATCCCAAAGTGCCCCATCCGCGATGGAGCCAGTCGTCGGAGGAAATTCTCGGCACCGGCGAACGCGTGCCCACGCAGCTCTACAACGGTTATGGCGAGCAGGTTGCGATGCTCTATAGCGGCCTGCAGAGCGAGCGCTTGTTTATGTAAACTCGCCTTCGCGCGCGGCGATCTCGCAAAAAGAAGCGGCCGGGATGACAAGTCATCCCGGCCGAGTTGTTTTGGAGGTTGTGAACGGCTCTGCCGTCCACCATCGGGAGGGAACCTCCGGAAGGTGCGTTCGGGGGAAACGAACCTGTATGGGATATGGGATCGGAGTTCTCGATTTCGAGACCCCAACGATCACGAATTCTTCAGCGCAAGCGGAGCCGCTAATGCCCCGCGGCCAGGAATTTCTCCGCTTCCAGCGCCGCCATGCAGCCCATGCCCGCAGCCGTAACGGCCTGCCGGAAGATCTTGTCCTTCACGTCGCCGGCGGCGAAGACGCCGGGGATACTCGTCTTGGTCGAATCCGGCGCGGTCCGGATATAGCCTTCTTCGTCCATGTCGAGCTGACCACGGAAGATTTCGGTGGCCGGTGTGTGGCCTATGGCGATGAACAGGCCATCCGCGGCGATGGTGTCGGCCGCGCCCGTCTTGAGGTTCTTCAGCCGCACGCCCGAGACGATATTGGGTTCGCCCGATCCCAGAACCTCTTCGACGACGCTGTCCCATATGATGCGGGTCTTGGGATGCTGTTCGATGCGCATCTGATTGGTTCTATCCGCGCGTAAGGAATCGCGCCGATGGATGAGTGTCACATCGGTGGCGAAATTGGTCAGGAAGAGGGCTTCCTCCACCGCGGTGTTGCCGCCGCCGACCACCGCGACCTTTTTTCCTTTGAAGAAAAATCCGTCGCAGGTGGCGCAGGCGGAAACGCCAAAGCCTTTCAGCCGCTCTTCGCTCGCGATCCCCAGCCATTTGGCTTGCGCGCCCGTGGCGATGATCAGCGAGTCCGCCGTGTAGCGCTTGCCGGAATCGCCCATGAGGATAAAGGGCCGCCGCGCCAGATCGGCGCTTGAGATCAGATCATAGGCGACGCGGGTTCCCAGATGCTCGGCCTGGGCCTGCATCTGCTCCATCAGCCAGGGACCCTGAATGGCTTCGCGGAAGCCGGGATAGTTCTCGACTTCCGTGGTGATGGTGAGCTGGCCGCCGGGCTGGATTCCGGCGACCATCAGGGGCTCCATCATGGCGCGCGCTGCGTAGATGGCCGCCGTGCATCCCGCCGGGCCACTGCCCAGGATGAGGAGCCTCGAATGTTCGCTATCGGACATGGAATACCTGGATCGCGCCTGCCGTCTCATATCGTGAGAAGGAGGAGCAAAGGTCAAGCAGCGCGGCCATCTGCCCACATCTGCAGCGAGGGGAGCGCGTAACGCTCGACCGGCAGATGACGACCGGCCCACTCGAACACCGCATGGAGAGTACCATTCCCGCCACTTTATGAAGACGCACCGTTATGCGCCCCAGCCTGAGGAGCATGCGTAAAACCAGGGCCAGGGGATAAGCGGCAATTATTCCATCGGAGCCGAACAATTTATTTTTACCTGCCCCTAGGCGCGAACGGCAATATTATTGCTGAAAACCTATACAATTTATCATGGATGCCAGGATCAAGCTCGGACATAAAATGGCAAGACACCGGTTGGATTCAATAGACCGTAGGATTCTGGCTGAGCTGCAGGCCGATGGTCGGATGACCAATGTCGAGCTTGCCCGGCGCGTGAAGATCACCGCCCCGCCATGCCTTCGGCGCGTTCGCGCTTTGGAAAAAGCCGGCTACATCAAAGGCTATCACGCCGACCTCAATGCACCGTTCTTGAGCTATGAAGTCACGGCTTTCGCTTTTGTCGGGCTTGCCAGCCAGGCCGAGGGAGATTTGAAAGCCTTCGAGGAACAGGTGCGCGCCTGGCCGCAGGTGCGCAGCTGCCACATGCTCTCTGGCGAGATCGATTTCATTCTGCTGTGCGTCGCCCGCGACCTCCCCGAATTCCAGACCTTCGTCACCCAAAAGCTGACCGCGGCCAAGAATGTGGCAAGCGTCAAGACCGCGCTGGCAATCCGGGCATCCAAGTTCGAACCCGGCATACCGCTTGAGGATGTCTCCTGATCAATTCTGCGCGTCGGGCTGCTTGCTCGGATGGGCATCGGCGAACGGCTTCAGCGCCGTGCAGGTTTCGACGGCGGCGTTGATTTCGGGATAGGGCGACATATCGGTCTTGAAGCGCACCGCCGAGAAAACCTGCGAAACGAGATAGGCATCCGCGATGGTGGGGCTGGCGCCATAGCAGAAACCGTGGCGCTTCTTATCGCTGCGCAGCATGGTCTCGATCGCCTCGAAGCCGAACCTGTTCCAAAGCTGAATCCAGGCGCCCACGCCTTCGGCGTCCTGCTTGTAACTGTCGCGGATAAAATTGCGGATACGCAGATTGTTCACCGGGTGCATGTCGCTGCCGACGATGTCGGCGAGGGCTCTCACCTGCGCCCGTCCGACCGCATCTTTCGGCAGGAGCGGCGGGTCGGGATACACCTCTTCCAGATATTCGATGATCGCCCCAGATTGATAGAGATGGACCCCGTCGACTTCGAGCGTGGGCACGCCACGCATGGGATTGATCTCGCCATAGGCAGCGCCGAGGTGCTCGGCCCGGTCCAGGCGGATCGGGACATATTCGTAGGAAAGGCCCTTGAGATTGAGCACGATCCTGGTGCGGTAGGAGGTGCTGCTGGCGTGAAAATTGTACAATTTCAGCATCGGACATCTCCCCAAGACTGAGAGCTTTGTGCGGGATTATCGAACGAATTCAAGGCTAAATATCGTGTCATGAACATGCACTTGCAAATCAGTCGCATTTATGGCTCCATTTTCCGATGGAACGGGACTTGGCCATGCGTGTGCTTCTTTCGACCTGCTTCGCGGGCGGCTTGATGCTTTCCGGCGCGGTGCTCGCCGCTGGCGTTGCCCAGCCGAAGCCGGACGATGTGCTCAACACCTATCAGGACATCGCTCACGCAATGTATGAGGATTCCTTCACTGCGGGAAAGGCGCTTCAGGCGTCGATAGATGCCATGTTGGCGGATCCTACGCCGGCGAAGCTGGCGGCAGCCCGCGCCGCTTGGAAGGCCGCTCGCGTGCCTTATTTGCAGAGCGAAGGTTTTCGCTTCGGCAACGCTGTCGTCGATGAGTGGGAAGGCGAGGTGAATTCCTGGCCGCTGGATGAGGGGCTGATCGATTACGTCGCCCCATCCTATGGCACCAATTCGGACGGGAATCCACTCTATACGGCGAACGTGATTGCTCACAAACAGATCCGCATCGGCGCCAAACAGGTCGACGCCTCGGTCATCGACAAGAAATTCCTGCGTCAGTTGCAGCATGCCCAGGGTGTCGAGGCCAATGTCGCGACAGGCTATCACGCGATCGAGTTTCTGCTGTGGGGCCAGGATTTGCACGGCACGGGGCCGGGCGCGGGCGAGCGGCCGGCCAGCGATTACGATTTGAAAGCCTGCACGCACGGCAATTGCGACCGGCGCGGCCAATATTTGAAAGCCGTAACCGGCCTTCTGGTCGATGACCTTGCACAAATGACAGCCGATTGGGCAGCGGGCGGCGAAGCGCGCAAAGATCTCGCCGCGAAAGGTCAGGATGGCGGCCTTTCCACTATTCTCACCGGCATCGGCAGTCTCTCTTATGGCGAGATGGCGGGTGAGCGCATGAAGCTCGGTCTCATCCTGCATGATCCGGAGGAAGAGCAGGACTGTTTCTCCGACAACACGCACAATTCGCATTATTACGACGAGCTCGGTATGACCGAGATCTGGCGCGGCCGGTACACCCGTGCCAATGGCAGTGTCGTGCAGGGGCCGAGCTTCCGTGACTATGTCATGGCAAAGAATCCGGCGGTCGCCAAACGCATGGATGACCGGATGGCCGACGTGCTTGCCAAAGTTAAGCTGATCAAGGATTCCGGAGATTCCGGGAAGATGGCTTACGACCAGATGATCGCCAGCGGAAATGTGGCGGGAAACAAGATGGTGCAGGACGCCATCGACGCCCTGATCGCACAAACCCGCGCCGACGAAGCGGTGGTCGCCGCGCTGGGACTGAAGATCTCCCTTGAAGGGTCGAACCATCTGGACAAACCGTCCAAGACCCGATGAGACATTGATGCATCGCATCAGAACCACGCCGACGCGGCGCGCCGTGATGGCCGGCGGGGGCGCAGTGGCCGCTCTTGCATTGATCGGATGCAGCCGTGGCGCAAATTCCTTGGGGACGGTGTCCGGGCGTTTGCCGGAAATGCGCATCGGCGGGATTCCCACCGCGCTTGACGCTGCCGAACACAATTTCAGGCTTGGCGACAATTCCGGCCCGACGCCGGCTTGGCTCTATGGCGAGGCGCCATTCCCGGTGTACCGGATGCGCCTCGGCGAGAGTCTGGATGTGACTCTGACCAATCGTCTCAAGGAACACACCTCCATTCACTGGCATGGCGTGCGTGGCCCGAATGCGATGGACGGCGTGCCCTATGTGACGCAATTGCCGGTGCAGCCGGGGGATAGCTTTGCCTACCGTTTTGCGCCGCCCGATGCCGGCACCTATTTCTTTCATCCTCATTGCGATACGGCCGCCCAATTGGGCCGCGGGCTCGCGGGCGTGCTCATTGTCGAGGATGAAGCCGCCTCGTTCGACGAGGATATCATCTGTGTGCTGAAAGATTGGCGGGTGGCGAAGGATGGGAGCTTTCTTCCCTTCGTGACGACCGAAGGCGCGGGGCGCGGCGGCACGTTCGGCACCCTGAGGACCGTCAACGGGTTGGCCGCGCCGCAAATCTCCGTCCCGGCGGGCGCGAATATTCGCTTGCGGATTCTCAATGTCGATTCCACGCGCGTCAGCGACTTCGGAGTGCAAGGTGCGCAGGGCGCGGTGATCGCCATCGACGGCAATCCCCTTCCGCCATTTGCGCTGGACACCTGGCGGCTGGGTCCTGCCATGCGCATGGATATCGCGCTGCGCACCCCAGAGGCGGGCGGTGAAATCGCGCTCACCGACTTTTTCGCAGCCGAGCCCATAGTCCTTGCAACGCTGGTCGCGAAGGGCGCGCCCAAGCGCGGTGAGCCGTTCGCGCCCGCTGGCCTCGCCATTTCCAAGCGTACCGAACCGGACCTTGCCAATGCGGAGCGCCACGAGTTGAAGTTGTCCGCCTCCGCGGCGGCGACGAATTATGATGTTCCCACATCCATCCAGCTTGCCGATGGCCGCCGAATCGATCTTCTGGATTCGCTCTGCTCCACTGCCCAGACTCTCTGGGCCATCGACGGCAAGACCTGGCCGCAAATGGGGCATGAAAACTTGCCGCCGCCTTTAATGAATCTGGCACGCGGGACGACTGTGCGGATCGAACTCGCCAACACCACGCCGCATGTGCATCCGATGCACCTGCACGGGCACAGTTTCAAAGTCCTGTCAGCCAACAAATTGAGGCGGCCCGAGCACTGGGCCGACACGGTGCTTGTGATGCCGGAAGAACGCGTCGAGATCGCGTTTGTCGCCGACAATCCCGGCAATTGGATGATCCACTGCCATATCGTCGAACATCAAGACACGGGGATGATGGGGTGGTTTCGAGTCGTCTGATGGTCGCAAGCGCCCTTGTCGCCGTCGCGCCGTTGCTGACGGCGGCATCGCTCGACATCGCCGTCGGCAAAAAGCTGTTCGAGCGCAATTGGGTTTCGGCGCCGTCTTCGACCAAATCCGACGACGGTCTTGGCCCGCTTTACGACGCGCCGTCCTGTGACGCCTGCCACGTGGCGAACCCGACGGCCGAGGTCGATGAAACGAGCACGCCTCCTGGCCTGGTGATCCGTCTCGGCAATGCAAAGGGGACCGGCGATCCAGTCTATGGCTACCAATTGCAGACTCGCGCTGTTGCAGGCCAAATTCCCGAAGCCAATCCCGACATTCAATGGACCGTCAAAGGCAGACTGAGGACCGGAACGGTCACCCTTTATCATGCGGGCTACGGCCCCATGGCGAAAGACACCAGAATCGCCTTGCGCCGCGCGCCCTCGATCAAGGGCGTCGGATTGCTGGCGCAGATTCCCCAAAGCGAGATCGAGAGACAGGCGCAAGCCGAGGAAGCCCATCACGACGGTGTCGCGGGACGCGTGCCCTGGCTCGGGAGCGGGAACCAGCGCCCGCTCGGCCGCTTCGGCTGGAAAGCGACCCAGCCAGACCTCGCGGCGCAGACCGCGATGGCATTTTCGCGCGACATCGGGCTTTCCACCCGCCTCCATCCCGAGCCCTGGGGCGACTGCACGCCGGCCGAGCGCGCCTGCCGCGCCGGGCCACACGGGGCGGAGAATGGCGAACCGGAAGTGGCCGATGTGATGCTCGATATGGTCGTGGCTTATGTCGGCAGCGTGCCCCCTCCGGCGGCGGCGAAGAGCCCTCCAGGCGAGGCGCTGTTCGCGCAAACCGGGTGCACAGCCTGCCACGCCACTCTGCATCTCGCTGACGGCCGCCCCGTTCCCGCGTATACGGATTTGCTGCTCCACGATCTTGGTCCGGGCCTGGATGATGGGATCAGGGAAGGAGCCGCCGGGCCGGGTGTTTGGCGCACCGCACCGCTCTGGGATGTTGCCGGAACCCTGAAATTCGGCGGGTTGCTGCACGACGGCCGTGCCCGCGATGTTGCCGAAGCCGTGGAATGGCATGACGGCGAGGCGCGCGCGGCGCGCGCTCGATTCCGCGATCTGTCCGCCCAGGACAAGGCCGCGCTTGTCGCCTTCGTAAGTGGGCTATAAAGGGAACCATGCCGATCCTGTCGCGCCCTTCGCTTTTGGTCCTGGCCGCCGCTCCCGCGCCGGCCAAGCCCAATCCCAAAAAAGCCGCTCAGGCTTCCAAGGCCGCGCTCGCGCTCGTCGATCAGTTCGTCATTCCCGCTTACCGGAATCTCGTACAGGGATGCGAAGCGCAAGAGAAGGCCTGGACGGCGTTTGCGCGCCTGCGCGAGACGGGCGATTTTGCGTCGTTGCGTGCCGCCTATAACGCGGCCGCCGATTCCTGGGCGAATGCCCAATTCATCAAGACCGGTCCCATCACCCTGTTCTTGCGCTATGACCGGTTTGCCTATTGGCCTGAGGCCCGCAACGCCACGAGTCGCGCGCTCGATCAGTTGCTGACGTCCGCAAATCCCAAGGACCTCCAGCCGGACTCGCTCGCCCATGACAGCGTCGCGGGCCAGGGCCTGACCGCGCTCGAGCGTCTGCTTTACGATGGCGATGATCCCGCCGCTCTTCTCAAAGCGCCGGGCAAGGATGGCGCTTGGCGTACGCAGGTGGGATTGGGTATCGCGCACAACTTGACGAATATCTCGCGCGATGTGTTGAAGGACTGGACGGCGTCTGATGGCGTGCGCGCCGCGATCATGGCCAACAAGGGCTGGAAGAACCTGTTTGCCGATGCACCGGAAGCCGCGCGCCTGCTCCTGACCGATCTCGTCGCAGGCTTCAAGCTGATGCATGACGTCAAGCTGCTGCCGGTGCTGGGAGCGAATGCAGGTGCGGCGAAACCCAAATCGGCGGAGGCGTGGCGCAGCGCCCGTTCCCAGCGCGACCTCAAGCTCAACCTTGCGGCCGCGCAAGGAATGACCGGAGCCCTTGCGGATGTCACGCCGGCGCATCGCGCGAAAATCGATGGGCTGTTGGCCAATGCCGCCAAGGCGATCGATGCGGTGCCGGCGGATTTGGGCGAGGCTGCGGCCGATCCCAAGCGCCGTGGGCGCGTGGATGCGGCACGCGTCGCGATCAAGGCGGCACAGACCGAAATTGCAAAGACGCTTCCCGGCGATGTGGGCGTCACATTGGGGTTCAATAGTCTCGATGGCGATTGATTGGACGATTGACCGGAGAGGTCTCTTCTCGGGCGCGACGGCGGCGCTGCTGGGGGGAATTGTTGCGTTCAAGCGCGGTGCCCGGGCGGCGCAAGCCCCCCTCCAGGTTAGCCTCGTCAGCGCGGCGCGTCTCGGCGAGGTCGATGGGGCCGCGCTGATCGGAGCGGAAGGG
>DASQIQ010000441.1:0-4020 GCA_035631495.1 Micropepsaceae bacterium | reverse complement strand
CGCTCGGGGTCATCATCGGAGTCGCAGCGGTCATCGCCATGGTGACGCTGGGCAATGGCGCCACCGTCAGCGTCACTTCCAGTATCGGCTCCTTGGGACGCAATCTTTTGATTCTGGCGCCGGGCACACGGCGGGTCGGCGGCGCCAATGCCGGCGCGGAGCCGTTCGCGCCGGGCGATGTGGACGCGGTCAGGCGAGACATCGCGGGCCTGCGCGCCGTAGCGCCGGTGGCGCAGCGTGCCGAAATCGTCGTCACCGGCAATCAGAACCACTCGACACAAGTGACCGGCACCGACAACGCCTATTTCGAGGTGCGCGATTGGCCGCCCGTAGCGGGCCGCGAATTCACCGACGCCGAAATCCGCAGCGGCCGCCCGGCCTGCATCATTGGTCAGACGGTCCGCACCACTTTGTTCGGCAGCCAGAATCCGCTCGGCACCGAGATTCGCGTGCGCGACGTTCCCTGCGAAGTCATCGGTGTTCTTTCGCCGCGCGGCCAATCGACCTTCGGCCAGGACCAGGACGATCTGGTGGTCATGCCACTGCGCGCCGTGCAGCGGCGCCTGACGGGCAACACCAATGTCGGCATGATCTGGATCGGCGCCGAACGCGCCGAAGACGTGCCCAAGATCAAGAAGGACGTCACCGAATTGATGCGGGAGCGCCGGCATCTGAGCAAGGGCACGCCGGACGATTTCGAGGCCAACGACATGGCCCAGATCACGCAGATCATTCAGACGACCACCGGCATTCTCACCATATTCCTCTCGGCAGTGGCCGCCGTCAGCCTGATCGTCGGCGGCATCGGCATCATGAACGTCATGCTGGTGTCGGTCACCGAACGCACGCGCGAAATCGGCATCCGGCTTGCCATCGGCGCGCGCGAAAAGGATGTGCTGACGCAGTTTCTGGTCGAGGCGGTGATGATGTCGGCGTTGGGTGGCCTGGTGGGAATTGTGCTGGGCCTTGGCGCCTCGGCCATCGCGACGCATTTCCTCAAGATACCCTTCGTGCCGTCGCTCTTTATCGTGCTGCTCGCCTTTATCTTCTCGGCCGGTATCGGCGTGGCGTTCGGCTATTTTCCGGCGCAGCGCGCAGCGCGCCTCGATCCCATCGAAGCGCTGAGGCACGAATGATCCGGGAGGCGATTACGGATTGAGCCGGTAGCCGCCGCTTTCGGTGATCAGCAATTGCGCGCGCGAGGGATCTTTTTCGATCTTCTGACGCAGCCGGTAGATATGCGTTTCCAGCGTATGGGTGGAAACGGCCGGGTTGTATCCCCACACCTCATGCAGCAACACATCGCGGCTGACCGTGGAACCCGCCCGTTGCAGATATTTGAGGATGTTGGTTTCCTTCTCGGTCAAACGGATGCGCTTGGGTCCTTCGACCAGCACTTTCGCGCTGGGGCGAAACGTATAGGGCCCGATGCGGTAGATCGCTTCCTCGCTCGCGCCGTGACTGCGTAAGTGCGCATCGACCCGCGCCATCAGCACGGCGAAGCGGAACGGCTTGGTGATGTAGTCGTTCGCGCCCGCCTTCAGGCCGGCGATGGTGTCCGCATCCGAATCGGACGCCGTCAGGATGATGATCGGGCAGGTGACTCCTTCGTCGCGGAAGGCACGGCAAAGTTCCCTTCCATCGCCGTCCGGCAAGGACAGGTCCAGGACCATGAATTCATAAAGCCCTTCGAGCCCTTTCTCGTAGCCTTCCCGATAGGTTCCCGCTTCCACAGGCTCATAAGTGCCATCCATGGCGAACTGTTCGGCCAAAGAGGCGCGCAGCATCTCATCATCGTCTACGAGAAGAACGCGCTTCGTACTTGGCATCCTGTATCTCCTTGATAGTGATAATGCGCCAAACTCTATCCCGTTTCCGGGGACCGGTGTATGTCGTGAGCATGACAATAATGGGACCCGAAGACATCAACCCGCCAACGCCAGTGAAACCCCTTATTCCATTCGAACATCGTGTGGAACGGGCTGCCGGTGATTTTCGCCGCGGTGCGCCGGTCCTGATTGCCGATATGGACGGGGAAAGTGGCCTAATCGTGGCGGCGGAGACCGTTAGCGATGGAACCTTGCAAGCCCTAGTCCAAAGCTTTGGGGCGCCGTCCCTGATTCTCACTCATGCCCGCGCCTCGACTCTGAAGATTCGTCTTTATACGGCCGATGTGGTGAGCGTCCCGATGCAAAATGATTCGCGCGCGACGGACATCCGCGCTATCGCCGATCCGGCAACCGACCTCGATCATCCGCTCAAGGGGCCGTTCGAGGCCATACGGGAGCCCATTCCTGGCACCGCCTCGGCCGCCGTGCGTCTGGCGAAACTTGCCGGGCTGTTGCCGGCGGCATTGCTGTTTCGCATTGCCGAAAATTTTCGCGAGCGTTTGGTGCTCGACCAAGGTCTCGCCGAAGTTTCGGTTTCCGATATCGCGCGCTTTGCAGACAGCGCGGCTCAAACGCTCGCGCTTGTGGTGCGGGCGGCGGTACCGCTGGAAGGCGCCGAGGACGCCGAACTCGTTGCGTTCCGGCCCGCCAATGGCGGACAGGAGCATTATGCGATTCTCATCGGCAATAAGGGAAGCGCCGAGCTCGCGCCACCCGGCCCGGTGCTGACACGGCTCCATTCGGAATGCTTCACCGGCGATCTTTTGGGATCGTTGAAATGCGATTGCGGCGATCAATTGCGCGGCGCAGTGCAGGCCATCGCCAAGGGGGGTGGTGGCGTCCTTCTCTATCTCGCGCAGGAAGGGCGCGGCATCGGCCTGATGAACAAGCTGCGCGCCTATCGGCTACAGGACGAGGGCTTCGACACCATGGAGGCCAATCAGCGCCTGGGCTTTGCCGCCGACGAGCGGCTTTATGACATCGCCGCGCGCATGCTGCGCCTGCTCGGCTACGGCAAGGTGAAGCTCATGACCAACAACCCGGACAAGGTGCGCGCGCTCGAAGCGGCGGGGATCGAAGTGGTCACGCGCGTGCCGCACAGCTTCCCCGACAATGTGCACAACCGCGATTATCTGCGCGTCAAAGCCGAGAAAGGGGGCCATCTGCTGTAGCGGCGGCCCACTTTTCCGCCGCACTTTCCACGTTTCTGCCATGATCCGCGTTACCAATCACGACGTTTGCGCGTTTTGTTCTATCAGGACCCTCGGATGAGTTCGCGCGGAAGGTTCCACAAATGGATGGCGATGAAGAAAATGCGAAGCTTTACCGGGACCGTGCGCGAAAACTGCGAGCAATAGCGGGAGCTATGCACGACAGTCGCTCGCACAAAATCCTTCTGGGACTCGCCGATGAATATGAGCATATCGCCAACACGTGCGAGGCCATGGCTTCGACGGACCGCAAACTCGCGGCGCGAAATTCAAAGTGAGACAGTGAAATTAGGGATTACCTAGGCTGGGCCCGTTGCGCTCAATCGCCGGGATTCCGACATTGTGGACTGCTGTTGCGATCTTCGACCAGAAATCAGAGGCCTGCTCGATCTCCGGTGCTGCGATAGCCTCCAGCATGAATAGCGACACGGTAAGGATCAGCGCGAACTGGACGAGGAATCTCATAGGTTTCTCTCATGAGCCGACTAACCCACGCACAGCAGCATTCGTGCCATGGCCGGCTTCGCGCAAATCCCGGGCTTTCAAGGTTAAGGCCCAGGACGGTTGTCCCGGTTTACAACAGACGTCGGGGGCACCACCGCTCAGTTTGTGGGACAGTCACCCTCGCCGAAAAAACGAATGCACCGGTGCAATCACACGCGCATAATCCCCTCTCCCCTTGGCGGAGGGCGGTGCGCCGCGCACGCAAGTGCGCCGCTGGCGCGCCGGGTGAGGGGTGGGTTTGTTGAGATGCAGCTGGGACAACCAAGCCGCACTGCGTTGCGCACCGCCGAACTCCGCGCCGCGCATCAGGTGCTGGATTGCGGCCGCATCTTTACCGATCCGCTAGCACTGCGCATTTTGGGTTCGGATGGTGCTGAAACCATAAGACTCCAATCCGAGAATGACCCACCCTCAAG
>DASQIQ010000440.1:0-3763 GCA_035631495.1 Micropepsaceae bacterium | reverse complement strand
ACGATTTGGGGGCTCGCGCCATCCACCACGGCGCCGAGGCCCAATTCCGGCTGGCCGGGGGCTCCGATCTTGCGCACCAACACCACATCCAGCGGCGCCCCGAGCGCAACGGCCACTTCGAAGGCCACCGGAACGCCGCCGCGCGGGAGCGCCAGCACGATCGGCCTTGCCTCTTTCAGACGGAGAAGCGCCCCGGCTAGCTGGCGTCCCGCATCGACACGGTCGCGAAACTCCTCGCTGGAATGTGTGTTCATGAAACCCATTCACAATCGCCGATCACGCCCGGAGGCCCATGATAGGTGCTCCACGATCAAACGCGGATCGCCGCAGCGTGCGGTTTCACTTCGCCATGCTGGATGTCGCCAAATGCGCGCAATTGCTGTTCGGCCGCTTTGAAAGCCTCCCGTACCGACGCGCGAACGTCGGGCCGTGCATGGCGCTCTTTGTGGTGGTGAGGCTCGCGGCTGACGACCAAATGTCCGTGGGGCGCGTGCATATCCACATGCACCTCGTAGACATTGCCTTTGCGGTGCTGCTTGCTGCGCGCTTCGACGGACACGCGACAGGAAATGAGGCGGCCGTAGAATTTCTCGAGTTTGGCGACTCGCTTGCGTATGTCGGCGGCAAGACTCTGGGACGGCGCCATATTGTGGAAGGTAATTTCGAGTGGAATTTCCATGTGTTCCTCGACGGGAATGATCACGCCTATAGAACCTAAACGCCGGCCGGATGGCCAAAGTTTCCCCTGCCAATCGTAATGCAGCCTGCCGCGAATTCCCCCAAGTTCAAGCTTAGGTTAGCGTAGCGCCGTGTGCACCATTCTGCGAGCGCCTTCCCAGAGCCGGTGGATCGCCCCGAGGCGCTCGGTCATGGAGCTTTCGCCCTTTTCAAGTGCGTCCCAGATCGCGCTGCCCAAGGCCCGTTGGGCGGCATTCTCGGACGGCGACACGACCAGAAGCTGCATCAAGGCCACTTCGGGAGGCGATTCACCCTGGGCGCATTGCGTCAGCGCATCCTCGGCTTTTTCCGGCAACGCGAGGGCTACAGGCGGCAATGGGGAACCGGAAACATTCGACATGAGTGCTGCCTCGGGCTTGGGCGTTGGTTTGATAAGCGTGGATCGCCCCCCGCTCAAACGCGTCACGACTGCGGTTCGTTCCGGCCCAGTGGCCTAGACCGCCGGCTGCGGGTCGATCTCGAGGGCCTGCAACACGCGTGCATGCATGTTGTACGTGCCGATCAGGATGGTGAGTTCGACGATTCCGCGTTCGCTGAAAAACCCTTTCAGCGGAGCGTATACGGTATCGGGGACCCGTATCTCGCGCGTCATGGCATCGGTATAGGCGAGCGCCGCGCGATCACGCTCATCAAACCAATGCGAGGGCCGCCAATCCTTGAGCGCCTCGCACTCGTCCAGCGTCAGACCCTCAGCAATAGCCAAAGCCGGCACGTGCTGGCGCACGATATAGTCGACGCCTGTCATGAACCCAATCCGGACGATCACCAATTCCCTCAAGCGCCCGTCCAGCTCGGTCTTCCAGCGCACGGCATTGTTGTGCGCGAACCAGCTCTCCGCTAGAGCTGGACTGTGCAACAGCAGTTTGTAAATGTTGATCAAGCGGCCGCGCCGTGCGCCGCGAATCCTGGCAATCAGATCCACGAGCTCTGGATGGCCGTCTTCTTCGATCAGGGAAACACGCGCCATAGGTGCCGGGGTGAGGAGCAGGCCGAATGATCCGCATCCTAGTGGAGAGCGATCACTTTCTCAAAATTCTCGCGGTCATGCTCGATCCCGAAACGCCGGCCGAGCATAAAAGCGCGGTCGCCGATTTCTTCGCGCATGATGTGCCGGATTTCTTGCCGGAGTGCGAAAAATTCGGCGCGAAGATTCCCGGGCTCTATCCCGCCCGCGTCACATTCGCCGAGGATCAGACCGATTTCGAGGCCAAGCTGCCCGACGCGGACGTGGTCATTCTGGAGAGCATCTCCCTGAATGGACCCGCGGTGGCGAAACTGAAGTCCCTTGCGATCGTACAGAAATTCGGCGGTATCCTCTCGAATATCGATTACGACGCGTGCCGCGAACGGCGCATCACCGTCCTCTCGCTGCCGCGCCAGGGGAACGTGCTGGTTGCCGAACAGGCCTTTGCGCTGATGATCGCGCTGGCCAAGCAAATCACCCGCTACGATGGAATTGTTACGGCGGCGGATTTGGCTGCAGCGGGCCATCCGGTGCGGCCCTATGACCGGCGTTACACGGGCGGCTCGAACTATGCGCGGATCCCTTCGCTTCGCGCGCTTGCCGGCTCCGTGCTCGGCATTGTGGGCTTTGGCGAAGTCGGCCGCGAGATCGCCAAACGGGGCAGCGCGTTCGGGATGAATGTCGTCTATCACCAGCGGACGCGTCTGCCGGCGCTCGACGAATTGACCCTGGGCGCGCGTTTTCTCACCCTGGAAGGACTGATGGCGCAATCCGATTACATCGTTGTGCAGCTGCCCCTGAACAAATCGACGCAAGGGATCATCGGCCGCGAAGCCCTCCGTGCGGTCAAACCGGGGGCCATGCTGATCAACGTGGCACGCGCCGCTTTGGTCGACCGTGAGGCGCTTCTCGAGGCACTGGACACGGGCCGTCTTGCCGGCGTGGGCATGGATGTGGGCTACAGTGAGCCCTGGGGGCCGGACGATCCCTTGCTGAAATATAAGGACGGCAGAGCCATCCTGATGCCTCATTTGGCCGTGGGCGACCGCCACATCGGCCTTACAGACCTCCAAGAGATGTGCCGGAAAATCTGGCGCGTGATCGACAACCGCCGGACGGGCCGCAAGTCTGGTTAGTCCTTCGCCCCCAATGCCGGGGCCCGTGTCGGAGCGCCGCACATTTACCAACAGGAAATTGTTGTTTCAGGGCGCGCCCAGGCTATTTTACCCGCACATTGGAACCAAGACCAAAGGCCGATTCGCAATTGACACAATCCCGCTCGACCGCTCTGGCGGACAGTTCCGTTCATGTCACGACTTTCGCGGTGCTGTTTGCGATCAGCTTCTGCCATCTGTTGAACGATATGATGCAGTCGCTGCTGGCGGCGATCTATCCGCAGCTGAAGGCGACGCTGGAGCTCAATTTCGCGCAGGTCGGATTCATCACCGCGACCTATCAGCTCACCGCGTCCTTGCTGCAACCCTTGGTAGGATTTTATAGCGACCGGCGTCCCATCCCCTTCTCGCTGCCCACGGGCATGGTGTTCACGCTGGTCGGGCTCTTGGCGCTCTCGGCCAGCCATACCTATGGGCTGCTCCTCGGCGCCTCGTCTCTGGTCGGGCTTGGCTCAGCGATCTTCCATCCCGAATCGGCGCGGGTCGCCCGCATGGCTTCGGGTGGCCGCTACGGGCTGGCGCAATCGCTGTTCCAGGTGGGAGGAAATTTCGGCCAGGCGCTCGGCCCTTTGATGGCGGCGGCCATCGTTCTGAATTTCGGTCAGAGCTCCATCGCGTGGTTCGCCTTGATGGCGCTGCTCGCCATCATCATCCTCTATCAGGTCGGCGTCTGGTACAAACATCATGGCCTTGCCCGCATCAGAGCAAGCGCCAAGCTGCACCGACCGCCCGACCTGTCGCGGCTTCACATTGCCGGCACGATCCTGGTGTTGATGGCCCTGATCTTTTCCAAGCAGATCTATTTCTCGGGGATAGCGACCTATTACACCTTCTATCTCATCCACCACTTCGGCGTGTCCCTCCGCACCGCGCAGCTGTTCCTGTT
>DASQIQ010000439.1:0-5160 GCA_035631495.1 Micropepsaceae bacterium | reverse complement strand
AAGGAGATCGCCCCGCCCAAACTGGTTGATGCTCGCATCGTGGTTGCCCATCTCGGCAATGGCGCGAGTCTCTGCGCCACGCATGATGGTCGCAGCGTGGCCAGCACGATGGGCTTCACTGCCGTCGACGGTCTGGTTATGGGCACGCGCTGCGGCACGATCGATCCAGGTGTCCTCGTCTATCTGATGGACGCTTACGGGATGGACGCGCGCGCCATCGAGAAACTGATCTATCGCCAATCCGGTCTGTTGGGTGTGTCAGGCATCTCATCCGACATGCGAACGCTGCGAGCCTCATCGCATCCAGCGGCCGCCGAGGCGGTCGCCCTATTCGTGTATCGAATTGTTCGCGAAGTGGGCTCTCTCGCCGCGGCTTTGGGGGGACTGGATGCGCTCATTTTTACCGGTGGCATAGGAGAGAACGATGGAAAGACCCGTGCCGAAGTAGCTCGGGGATGCCACTGGCTGGGGTTGGAGCTGGACGAAACGCGCAACGCACGCGGCGCGGGTCGAATCTGCGCCGATGCTTCGCTCGTGTCGTGCTGGGTCGTCCCGACAGACGAGGAACGCATGGTCGCGCGCCACACCTCGGCGGTGCTGGGACTCTAGAGAGCTGAGAGGCCAAGATGAAAAAAAATAAACACAATGAGGACGCTCAGCGCCCGAAGATGAAGAGAGGGGAATATGAGAAGCAGTTGAAAAAGCTGCAAGTCGAGCTCTGCCATCTCCAGGAGTGGGCTAAGGCGACGGGCGCTCGAATCATTCTCCTCTTTGAAGGCCGCGACACGGCGGGAAAAGGCGGCATCATCAAGGCGATCACAGAAAGGGTAAGCGCGCGCGCTTTCAGGGTCGTTGCCTTGCCCGCGCCGTCAGAGCGCGAGAAGACCCAGTTGTTCATGCAAAGATATATTTCCCATTTTCCCGCCGCAGGTGAAATCGTTGTCCTCGATCGAAGCTGGTACAATCGAGCCGGCGTGGACTACGTAATGAAATTCTGCACGGAGGCAGAGCACCGTCGATTCCTGGATATGTGCCCGCGGGCAGAACAATGGGTTATCGAGTCGGGCATCATACTGATAAAGACCTGGCTTGAAGTTGGCATGCAGGAGCAGGAGCGCCGTTTCAGGGCGCGCATAACCGATCCCCTTCGCCAATGGAAGTTGAGCCCGATGGACCTCGAATCATTCGCCCGTTGGTACGACTATTCGGAGGCGCGCGACATGATGCTGGGGGCTACGGACAGCAAGCATGCGCCCTGGCACATCCTTCGTTCGGACGACAAGAGACGAGCGCGCCTGAATGGGATCTCTCATATTTTATCTTTGATACCCTATGAGAAAATCAAACGTCGCGAGGTGGCGCTGCCGAAGCGCTCAACCGCGCGAAAATACGACGACAGCTTGGCCTTGCGCGGGCGCAATTTCGTCCCAGAACGCTATTGATGGAATTGGAATGCCATTCGTCTCGGGTCTTAATCTTAGCGCGTCTCGGTAATCGACCCGATATCGGCCCTTGACCTGAATCCTATGCTCTCCATCAGCGCTGGCGCACGCCGTCCAGGCGGCTGTACGCCATACCGCGCCAGGCTTCGGAGGAATCGCGATGGACATACGAGACGCAGGCGAGCAGATAATTCCGCGTCCGGAATTGGATCTCACCGAGCCGCCTGAAGGTTCGGACCGGCGAGCTTTCATGATGCGGAGCGCGCTCGCCACGGCGATTGCCGTGCTGACCGGCCGTTCCATAGCCGCGTTCGCGCAGTCGCCTGCGAAAGCGCCCAGGCTGCCGGTGAAACTCGACCCCAAATTGGATGTCGTACGAAAGTCCAAAGGGCCAGTCATCACCACGGTCGATGAGTTCTACAAGGTAGGCCCCGGCCCGTCTTCGTCGCACACCATCGGACCGATGAGGATCACCTACGATTTCTATCAACGCTGCACCAAGCTGCCGGCGGAGCAGCTCGATCAGGCGACGGCGTTGAAGGTGAATCTGTTCGGCAGTCTCAGCGCAACGGGTAAGGGGCATGGAACAGAACGCGCAGCGCTGGCAGGTATTTTGGGGAAAGAGCCGGCGACAGTCGATCCTGCATTTCTCGACGGGCTTCGTGAAAAACCCGACCAAACATTTCCCGTCAAGCTGGGCAATAAGAGCTTCAACGCGTCTCTGAAAGACATCGTCTACGACAGCACGAAGGGCGACTTTCCACATCCCAACACGATGACCTGCAAACTGATGGCGGGCGACAAGGTGTTGTTGGAGCAGGAATATTATTCCGTGGGCGGCGGCTTCATCGAATGGAAGGGCTATACACCGCCCAAGAAGGGCGCACCCAAATATCCCTACCAGACGATGGCGGAACTGCTTGCGCATTGCAAGAACAACGGTCTTTCGCTCGCGCAAGTGGCAATGGCCAATGAGATGTCGGTTTCCGGCAGAAGCCAAGCCGAGGTCAACGCGTATCTCGACAAAATCCTTGGCGCCATGCGCGCCACGGTAAAGACTGGGCTGGAAGCGCCGACTTCGACGCTGCCAGGGCCGATCAAACTGAAGACAAAGGCGCACGACGTTTACGCGAGTGCAAGCAAGCAGGAAGGGATCGCGCGCAAAGCGATCGGCCTGGTATCCGCCTATGCGCTGGCGGGATCGGAGGAGAACGCGCGAGGCCACCTCGTGATAACGGCGCCGACCGGAGGCTCCGCCGGCGTGATCCCGGCCGTCGTTTATTCATTGGGAGAAGGCGGCGCGAAGCTTCCCGAGGACAAGATCCGCGAAGGGTTGCTGGTGGGCGCCGTCGTCGGCTATCTCTGCAAACACGACGCGACGCTCTCTGCCGCAGAGGGCGGCTGCCAAGCCGAAATCGGAGTCGCGTCGGCCATGGGCGCGGCGCTTATCGCACAGGCCTATAGCGAGTCCCCGCAGGTCGCGGCAAATGGTGCTGAAAGCGCGCTTGAGCATCATCTTGGACTGACCTGCGATCCCGTCGCGGGGTACGTCCAGATACCATGTATCGAGCGCTGCGCGTTCGGCGCTGTCAAGGCGTGGACGGGCTATCTGATTGCGACCAACGAGATACCCGCAAATAAGCGCGTGGATTTTGACACCACCGTCACTGCCATGGCGCTGACCGCGAAGGAGATGAACTCGAAATATAAGGAGACCTCCGAAGGTGGTCTCGCGGTCTCGCTTGTTCTCTGCTGAGGTCATCCAATGGCGCGGCCAGGGGACAAAGGGCTTGGCCTTCTCAGCGCAGTAGGCTTGGCGTGGTTGATCACATCGCTCTTCTACTTCTATCAATATGCGATGCGGTCGGCGCCGGCCGTAATGGTGCCGGAGCTGACTGAGGCCTATGGCCTCTCGGCGGTGGGGCTCGCCTCGTTGTTGGGGCTCTTCTACTATGGTTACGCGCTCTTCAGCTTGATCGCGGGCCTCGCGATGGACCAATTGGGTCCGCGAAGAACCGTGCCGGTGGGAGCGGCCATCGTCGGCGCGGGGGCGCTTCTGTTCGCAACCGGCGAGCCGGTGCTTGCTGGAATCGGCAGCTTTCTTCAGGGTGCCGGCGGCGTGTTTGCGCTAATCGGCGCGGCCTATATCGCCACCACATACTTTCCGGCCTCCCGCGCGGCGACGCTCATCGGTGCAACCCAGATGTTCGGGATGGCGGGAGCCTCGGCCGGTCAGTTTCTCGTTGGCCCCGCTATCGCGGGCGGACTGCCGTGGAACCGCTTCTGGCTCATGATAGGGGCCCTCGGTCCGGCAATCGCCGTATTGTTATTCGTCGTCATTCCCCGCCGCCAAAAGCCGGCTGGTCGATCGGCCGAAGCATCTGCCAGCTGGGCGCGGACGGCAGGGGCGTCGATGGGCACCGTGTTTCGCAATCCTCAATCGATTCTTTGCGGCCTGATCGCCGGACTCTTGTTTGTCCCAACCACGGTGTTCGACATGGTCTGGGGCGTGCGCTTCCTCCAAGAGAGCCACGATATGCCATACGCCATGGCGGTGATGCGCTCCGCTTCGATTCCCTTTGGCTGGATCATCGGCAGTCCTCTATTGGGAGCATTGTCGGACCGGATTGGGCGCCGTAAGCCGGTCATCATCGGTGGCGCGGGCGTCCTGTTTGCTTGCCTCCTCCTCATACTCTTCGGCACCCCTGGGAGTTTTCCAGCCTACAGCCTTGGTCTCGTGGCTGGGATCGCCTCCGGGGCCGCCATGCTTCCCTACACAGTCATCAAGGAAGCAAACCGGCCCGAGCATAGTGGCACCGCGACCGGCGTTATCAACTTCATCAACTTCTCCTTCTCCGCGATTTTCGGTTCTCTCTTCGGATCCTTATTGACACGTGTGAGCGAGGGTGGGCCGCGCGAGCTCTCACACTATCAGGCGGCAGTCGCGCCGCTCGTTTTCGGCATCCTGCTCGCCATCATCCTCACTTGGTTCCTGCGCGAAACAGGGCCGGCGGCCGGCGCGGTGAACGCGTCAATCAGAGCACCCAAAGACATACCGGAGCGCCGGATGAAGAGCCGACCAGCCGTTAGCCCCTGAAGCGGAGGACAGAATGGCGACTCTAGCTGTCAATTTGAACAAGACACGCGATATAAGCGAACCGTGGTTCGGGTTCCGCCCTGGCCTCTGGAGCAAGGACATCAACGTCCGAGATTTCATC
Source organism: Micropepsaceae bacterium (assembly GCA_035631495.1). Classification (GTDB taxonomy): domain Bacteria; phylum Pseudomonadota; class Alphaproteobacteria; order Micropepsales; family Micropepsaceae; genus CAIYRG01. The sequence continues at coordinate 500 of DASQIQ010000439.1, read as the reverse complement.
CAGCAAAATGTCAAGCCCTACTACGGCGACGAGGCGTTCCTCGCGGGCCCAACCAAGCGGACGCAGGCGATCTGGGCGAAGCTTCAGGCTCTATTCGTCGAGGAGCGCAAAAAAGGCGTGCTCGACGTTTCGCAAATTCCGAGTTCGATTATCGCTCACGATGCGGGTTATATCGACAAGGAGCGCGAGATCATTGTCGGACTGCAGACGGACGCGCCTCTGAAGCGCGCCATCATGCCCAACGGCGGCTTCCGCCTTGTTCTCAGTGCCCTGAAAGCCTACGGCTATCAACCCGATCCCGCAGTCGTCGAAACCTTTTCCAAGTATCGCAAGACTCACAACGACGCGGTCTTCGATGCCTATACCGCCGATAACCGCCGCTGCCGCAGTTCGCATATTTTGACGGGACTTCCCGACGCCTATGGGCGCGGACGCATTATTGGAGACTATCGCCGTGTCGCACTCTATGGCGTGGATCGGCTGATCGTACAGAAGAAGCA
>DASQIQ010000438.1:0-21341 GCA_035631495.1 Micropepsaceae bacterium | reverse complement strand
TTGAAGAGGATCGAATCCTGGAAGCGCGCGGCTTCGGGATTCTCCAGATCGCCGTTGGGCGTGATGATGCCCTCGAACATCAGAAGCAAGCCGTTGACCAGATAGAGTTCGGTGATCTTCTTGCCGCCATCCTTGGTCATGACGGTGACCCGGCGGCCATATTTGGCGAATTGCGCGCCATTGTCGGTGCGCGCGGTCACATCGGAGACCAGCTTGCCTTCCTGGGTGGCGAGGAAAATCGCTTCCTCGAGAATCACCGGGGTTTCGGCCAACCGATTTTTGAAATCGGCGATCACCACTTGATAGATCGTCCCATCTTCTTCCGCGCCGATGATGGTGGTGGGAACGCGACCGGCGATGACGCCGCGATATTCGCCCTTGCTCATTTTGGGCTCGGCCGGAAAATCGACGCCAAAGCCATATTGCGGATATTTCTGCGCTTTCCAGGCCGCTTGGGCCGGGGCTGCGAGGGCGACCACAGCCGCCAATGCCAAGGCAAATAGACGCATCGATTCTCTCCCAATCCGGAATTCGTCGTTCGGGTTTCTTACTCCGGCGCCGTTTACGAAGCCATAGCTATGTGGATTCCGCCTGCCTTGCGGGGAGAAGGCCCGCACCTATATAAAGCGGCATCCGAATTTGACGGCCATTCGTCCCGGGAGGACCCTTGATGAACGTGAAGACACTCAGCCTTGCCATGTTTGCGGCGGCCGCTTTCGCGGTGCCGGCTTTGGCGCATCATTCCTTTTCCATGTTCGACGCGGAAAAGACCGTGACCCTGAACGGCACGGTTAAGGAGCTCGAATGGACCAACCCGCATAGCTGGCTGCGCGTCATGGTCGAGGACGAGACCACCCATCAGCCGCGCCAATGGTCGATCGAGCTTGCCTCGACAGGCCAGCAGACCCGCATCGGCTGGACCAAGGACATCGTGAAGCCCGGCGACAAGGTCGCGGTGGAAATCCATCCCTTAAGGGATGGCACGCGTGGCGGCACACTCCTTCTGATCACTCTGCCCGACGGAACCAAGCTCGGTCATGGCGGCCAGAGGGGCGATCCGCGCGGCAACAATTGAGCTGTTAGTTAATTTCCGGCGGGGCGATTCTCACGCGAGAGTCGCCCCGTTTCGTTTTGTTGATGGGGCCGGCATTGCGGTCGGCGCGATTGTTTCCTATTTTTGCTGGTCTGCAACTTAACGAAAGGAGGTGATCCAGTGTCTCATTGTCTTCATCTGCGGTCAGATAGCTGGATTGTCGCCTCTGTGCGGGTTTCTTTCGCATAGCGATAATCTGCGGTCCTATCTGACCGCGGTTTGACAATGGAAGGGCTCTCCTCGCGGAGGGCCCTTCTGCTTATTAGGCTGTCCTCCTGGACCCGGCCGGCCCCTTGGCATAGGCCTGATATGGCATGTGGGTGAGAAGAGCGGGAGAAGGCGATGAAGTCTTTGGCTTTGCTTGTGTCCGCCGCAATGGTGGTTAGCGCATTACCAGCAATTTCATCTGAATCTACGAGACCGTTGGCTCCTGGAGGTGCTGCTGGAGTGCAACAAGCTCAGGGCGAGAGCAACAAACCAATATATATTGCGGGTGGAGTTGGGATCGCAATCGCAATTGGCGTGCTGCTGCTATCAAACAACAATGGCGGCGGCGTCATGGTGATAAGTGAACCACCAATCACAACGACCGCCACCACGGGGCCATAAGTATGATTCAAACTGAGACAGTGCCCCCGGCATCCCTTGTGGGGGTTCCGCGCTATGCCCTATAATTGTTGATTGCGTTCGTTCATTCCTGCGCGTCGCATAAACCAGTCGTCCTTGGTCATCCCGGAGGAGACCCGATGAACACCAAAGCGCTGACACTTGGCTTGATTTTCTCGGCCGCGATTCTCGCCCCCGCGGCGGCACATCATTCCTTCGCCATGTTCGATTCCGACAAGACCGTCACCATGAAGGGAACGGTCAAGGAATTGGAGTGGACGAACCCGCATAGCTGGCTGCGCATCATGGTCGCCGACCAGACGGGTAAGCAGGTGCAATGGGGATTGGAAATGGGCCCGCCGGCGCGGCAGATCCAGCGCGGCTGGAAGCCCGACAGCCTCAAGCCGGGTGATCCTGTCACCGTCAACATCCACCCGCTGAGGGACGGCTCGCGCGGCGGTCAGCTGGTCACGGCGACGCTGCCGAACGGCAAGACGGTCGGCGGAGCAGGCGCACCGAATATTCAGGAATAGCTCAAGGAGGATGGCGCGATGAATCGCAAGATCCTCGCTGCTTCGATTCTGGCATCGGCGGCGTTCGCGGCACCCGCGGTCGCGCATCATTCCTTCGCCATGTTCGATCCCGATAAGACCGTCACCCTGAAGGGGACGGTGAAGGAATTCGAGTGGACCAATCCCCATGTCTGGATGCGCATCATGGTGATGGATCCGGCGACGGGAAAGACGCAGCAATACGCAATGGAAATGGGCTCGGTCGCGCGCTCGACCTATGACGGCTGGAAGCGCGATACGGTGAAACCGGGCGATGCGGTGACCGTGAGCATCCATCCCCTCAAGGACGGCTCGCGCGGCGGCATGTATCTCTCCGCCGAGCTGCCGGACGGGCACAAATTGGGCCGCACGGGACCGGCGGTGGGCAAGCCCACGGCGCGCCTTCCCGGCCAGACCGGCGGCCCGCCGCTGGATTGAGTTTCTAGATTCGATCTTTTCTACAGCGCACGAGGAGACGCCGATGAACTTGAAGACTTTGAGCCTGACCGCAGTGACGCTTTGTGCGTTCGCGGCGCCAGCCCTCGCGCATCATTCCTTCGCCATGTTCGATGCCGACAAGACGGTCACGATGAACGGAACGGTCAAGGAATTCGAATGGACCAATCCGCATAGCTGGCTGCGCGTCATGATCGAGGATCAAAGCGGCAAATCGCTGCAATGGGCGATCGAGATGGGTTCGCCCGCGCAGCAGGCCCGCGTCGGCTGGAAGCCCGATTCGGTGAAACCGGGCGACAAGGTCTCGGTCACCATCCATCCGCTCAAGGATGGTTCGCGCGGCGGACAGTTCATGTCGGCGGTGCTGCCGAACGGTCAGAAACTGGGCAATGGCGGGCAGCGCAACAACCCGCTCGGCGCGGACTGAAATCTGCACCTGAGTGGAATGCATTCAAACGCATGAATTTGTCATTCCCGGCCGAGCGGCCCACGCCGCGAGGGGAAGGGAATCCATTTCGCGAAGGTCAAGTATCTCTGCCGAGTGGATGCCCGTCCCTCGCCTTCGGGCTCGCCGGGCATGACAATCTTAGATTCGTTGTGAGCGCACCTGCGATAGGGAAACGTTCCAAACCCTTACCAGTTGGCCGTTAGCGAAAAACCGAGCGGCGTATCGGCAAAGCCCGGCGTCGCGGTGATATTGAAATTGCTGTAGCGGATGGTGGTGATTTCGCTTGCGCCCCATCCCAGCACCGCGCCCGCCAAGACATCGCCCCAATGGTGCTTTTTCGCTTCGACGCGCGAATAGCCGACAAACGCTGCCACGGCATAGGCCGGAAGGCCGTAATTCCAGCCATAACGGATCTGCAAATAGCTTGCCGCCGAAAAGGCAACCGCCGCCGAATCCGACGGGAAAGAATGCCAGTCGGATTTGTCGGGCCTTTGCTCCTTGACGAAATGCTGCAGCACCAGTGACGTGCCTTCGGCCATCACCTCCGAGACGGTCAATTGCAGCACGCCGTCATAATCCTGTTTGTAGAGCGAGAACGCGCCGGCCCCGACCGGAAGCGCAATCCTGAGGATCTCGCCTGCCGTCTTGACGCCATCGGCGAGAGCCGGGGTTGCACCCGCGACAAACGCCGCCGTGCACGCAGCGGCAAAACTTACATGGTGATGACGCATGAAACCCTTCAATGGAGTGTGGTGCGAAGCCAATCCTCGATCACCGCGGCGATCTGAAGATTGTTTTTTTCCAACATCATCATATGGCCATTGCCGCGAATTCCGCGGTCGGCCAGCCGTATGAAACTGTTCTTCACGCCCGCCTGCGTCAGATATTGCGCCGTGCAGTGATCGTAGGAGGCATGATAGGACGCCTCGGACGAAATGATCACGACGGGGATAGTGCGCAGATTGGTCAATGACCGCGCCGGCTCTTTCTGACGCCAGCATTTCATCAGATCGGGGGCATCCGCTTTTTCCTGTTCGGTGAAGGCGAGCTGCGATGGCTCGGTCACGCCGCCATAGGCGAGCGGCACGGCGGCGATGCCCCAAGGTTTGGACAGCGGGCCATTGTCGAAAAAATCGGGCGCGCCTTTGAACACGCCGTCATGCACCGGTGGACCGGAAGGCTCAACCGCGACGATGGCTTTGACCAGATTCGGCCGCGCATCGGCAATCGGCCAGCCGAAGGCGCCCGATTGGGAATGCGTCAGCAGGATGGCCGGGCCGATTTTGTCAAGCAGTGCGGCGCCAGCATCGCGGTTCAGCTCCTGCTGCTTGGGGAAACTCGCAATCGCCTGCAATTGCTGGGCGTAGAACTGATCGAAGATGGGATCGCCTGCCATTCCGGTTCCGGGCCATTGTGTGTGCAGCCTTGCCTGCGGCCATAGCTTCGAACGCTCGGGCGCGGTGAATTGCTGCTGCACCCAGCTCGTCGGTCGCTGGACGGTATCGCCATAGTCGGCACGCAATGCGGAGCGCCCGCGCCCAGGCTGATCCATGACGTAAACCGCATAGCCGCGTTTCAGGAAGAATTGCGCCCAACCTTCGCGGCCGTCGGGCGTACCGGTGAAGTTGGAGCCGCTCTGGCCACCGCCCTCGATCATCAGAATCGGAAATGGGTGGGTGCGGTTTTTGGGGATCTGGTATTCGACATAGGCTTGGCCCGACATGTATTTGCCGTCGGAACCGTCGACATATTTGCCGCCGGCGAAGATGTAGCCCTGACTGGCGATTTCGAGAGCAGGCGTATCAGCGCCCAAAGCCGGTACCGCCAGAACAGCAAAAGCGGCCGCGCACGCGGCGGATGCGATCTTTCTCACCATGGCGCTCCTCCTCGACCCGAGAGCGGTTCTATCCGCTAAACTCACCCTGCGCCATCAGCGCGATGCCATGGCCGGACCCATGCGCTTCTCTGCCTGCGCGCCGACCCAAAGAGCGATGTCGGCCCAACGCGTGCCGCCGTCGAGGTCACGCAGCAGCATATGGTAGCCCTGTGGATAGCGTCTGACGGTTACGTTCGGCCCAAGTTTCGCGATCACTTGATCGGTCGGTTGCCTGGGGATGATCTGGTCGTTGCCGCCATAGACCAGCATCGTCGGCAGTTTGTTCAGCCGCGCCGGCGAATCATAGGCTTCATCCATCAGTGAGACCAAACCGTAGATCGCGTCCGCCCGCGCCTTCTTCTGGAACAGCGGATCGCGGCCGATGGCGATCAGCATGGGAATATTGTCGCTCGGCACGATCTTCAGCCCCGATCCCGACAACGGCCACCAACGGAAAGTGCGGGACGTTGCCCACAACGCGACGCGATAGGAGAGCGGCATGGTCTTGCGGCTCCATACCGCGGGAGAGACAAGGATCAAGCCGTCCGCCTTCGGCGGTTCATCGGAAGCGAAAGCCGTCATCGCCACCGCCCCGCCCATACTCTCGCCCAACACATAGACCGGCAGGCCCGGATGGCGCGCCTTCACGACATCCACGAAATCATCAAGGTCTTGGCGCAGCACATCATTACCCGGCCAGATGCCGAGTTGGGGCGAACGGCCAAATCCGCGCTGGTCATAGGCATAAGTGGTGATGCCGTGTTCGGCCCACCAAGGCGCAGGCAGGGCGAAGGCATTGGAATAATCGCTCATGCCGTGGAGCGCGACGATGGCGGCAAATGGCGCTGGCGCGTCCCAATGCTTCAGCCCGAGGCGCAAGCCGTCGCGCGTCACGTAGCGCTCGGTATCGGCGGCCGTGCCTCCGCTTCGCTCGATGGCCGGCATGCGCATTTCAGGCCCCTGGGCGGCCAGCCGCGGCGCACAGGCCGCCGTGAGCGCCGCAAAGATCAATATCAGCGCTCGCAAGACAGCGCTCGCGCCACAGAGCTGCGCAGATGCGGGATAAGTTCGGTTTCGAACCACGGATTCTTTCTCAACCATCCATTGTTGCGCCACGAGGGATGCGGCAGCGGTATCACAAATGGACCATATTCCCGCCAGGCGCGCACGGTTTCCGTGACGCTTTTCTTGACGCGGCCGTTCAAATGATAGCGTTGAGCATAGGTTCCGATGGCCAGCAAAAGCCTGAATTTGGGCGCCGTCGCGAAAAGTTGCCCGTGCCAATGGCTCGCGCATTCCGGCCGTGGCGGCTTGTCCGCACCCGCCTCGTCATAGCCGGGAAAGCAAAACCCCATCGGAACGATGGCGACCCGGGTCTCGTCATAGAAAATTTCGCGCTCCACGCCGAGCCAGGCGCGCAGGCGATTCCCCGAGGCGTCGTCATAGGGGATGCCGCTATCGTGAACACGCTGGCCGGGGGCCTGACCGGCGATGCAAAGCCGGGCTGTCCGGCTGATCCGGAGCACCGGCCTGACGCCATGCGGCAGCTCGCAGGCGCAGATTTGGCAGGCGCGAATCTCGCGAATAAGCGTGCTCAGATTTGGCTGGTGTCGCATTTTCCCGTGAGTGAGCACAACCGATAGGGCCATTTCAAGCTTCAGAGGCCCGGCAGCAATCCAACCACGGCCCCGGTCATGCCCGAAGCGATGGTGCCCGAGACCAGCGCCTTCAGGGCAAGCTCCACCACCTCCTGGCGCCGCGCCGGGACCATGCCTGAGACACCGGCGATCAGGATACCGACGGAGCCCAGATTGGCGAAGCCGCACATTCCGTAGACCATGATGAGGCGCGAACGCGGCGAGAGCACGCCGTCGGGCAAGGAAGCCAGCTTCAGATAGGCGATGAACTCGTTCAGGATCGTCTTGGTGCCAAGCAGCGCGCCGGCATCCGATGCCTCGGCCGCCGGCACCCCGTAGAGCCAGACAAGCGGCCAGAACAGCCAGCCGAAGATGCGCTCGACCGTGATGGGCGCGCCATTCACATCGGGCAGGTGGCCGACGATGATGTCGGCGAGCGCGACCAGCGCCACCATCACGATCAGCATCGCGATGATGCCGAGATAGAGCTTCAATCCATCTTCCGTACCCTGAGCGATCGCATCCATGCTGGAGCGGTATTCGACCGCCATATGGCCTTCCGCGGGCGTGGTGCTTTCGCCGGGCACCATGAGCCTGGCCGTGAGGATGGCGGCGGGAAGCGAGATGAACGACGCAACCAGGATATGTCCCAATGCGCCTGGAACGGCCCGTTCGAGCACGCTCGCATAGAGCACCATCACCGTGCCCGCGACCGTCGACAATCCGACGGTGAAGAGCATGAACAGCTCGGCCCGCGTCAGCTTGGCGAGGTAGGGGCGGATCAGAAGCGGGGCTTCGATCATCCCCAGGAATATGGTGGAGGCCGAACCCAAACCCACTGCGCCGCCGATGGAGAGCGTCTTCTGCAGCACATAGGCGAAGCCTTTCACGATCACCGGGAGCACGCGCCAATGCCAAAGCAGGGCCGACAGAGCCGAGATCACCAGCACCAATGGCAGAGCCTGGAATGCGATGCTTCCCAGATTGTTGGCATTGGTGACATCGAAGGGCGGCGTTCCTCCGCCGACAAATCCAAATACGAAGGTCGTCCCGGCCTTGGTCGCCGAGGAAAGCGCATCGACGACATTGTTCAAGGAATAGAGCGCCGCGCGCGCCATCGGCACTTCCAGCAGAAGAATCGCGAGCCCGAGCTGCAGGCCAAGCGCCGTCGCAATCAGCCGCCAGGAGAAGGCCGCGCGCCGGTTCTCCGACAGCGCCCAGGCGGCGAGGACAAGAACGAGCAGCCCGAGCGCGCTCTGCAATTGAAGCCATGACATGAAAGAGAATCCATTCGCGGCGCGATGAGCCTACACCATCGCCGCGCTTCCCTGCCTTAAGGCTTACAGGATGGGCTCATCCACGAACGGCTTGCCCTCGCGGTCTTCGATTTCCACGATCCAGATGTCGGGATCGATGCGAATTTGTTTGGCGAAATAATCGGCCGCGCGCGCCTCGTCGGCCGTTTCCCCGATCGGCCGCGTCCATATGCGCTCCTCGCCGCGCCGCGCCGGGCTGAGCACGGCGCAGGTGCCGTCGAGCCGGTTGACTTTGATGAAGACGGCTCCAGCTTCTTCCGCACCGCGCCGCACGAGATAGGCGGCGGCGCCCGCAACCTCGCAGCGGCGGATCAGCGCCTGAACGTAGATCGCGCTTTTGAGCCGGACCATGGCTCCTTCCTACCGGAACAAAGTGCAATGCGCTTCAATTTTTATCGAAGGCCGCCTTCCGCGCGATGCCGAGCCATGAGCGTGCAATTCGCTTTGATTTTTATGGTTTGTCTTCAGAGCCCGGAAAACCGGCTTCTATAGGTTGGATCGCACCTGCCAGGCCGAGATCCCCCTCTCCCCCCCTCGTGCTTGGGGCAGCCCGCGTGACGTCAGACCGTCAGTTTCCCTCCGGCGGTCGATGTTCGCGGGCTGCATTTTTTCGCATCCCTTCCAAAAGCTCGCATGGCTTTGGAAGAATCCGCCTATGCTGGTTTCATGGAAGTGATCCTTGTCCGCACCGTCGGCCTGCTGGCGGCGGCGATAATTGTCGCCATCATCGCCCGGCGCATTCATCTGCCCTATACGGTGGGCCTCGTCATCGCGGGCATCGTGCTGGCTGCGGTCCGATTCGACACCGGAATCGTGCTGACCCGTGAGATCGTATTCGATGGAATTCTGCCGCCTTTGCTGTTCGAGGCGGCGCTTTGCATTCGCTGGAGCGAGCTCCGCCGGGATGCCGTTCCCGTGCTGATTCTTGCGAGCCTGGGCGTGGTCATCTCGGCCCTTGTCGTGGCCATCGGGACTGCAAGCCTCTTGGGTTGGCCCATGTCTTCCGCCTTGGTCTTCGGCGTCCTGATTTCCGCCACCGATCCTGTTGCGGTCATCGCCATGTTCAAGGACACCGGTGTCAAAGGGCGCCTCCGTCTTCTGGTGGAAAGTGAAAGCCTTCTCAACGACGGCGTCGCAGCCGTGTTGTTCGCACTGGTTCTTTCCTCTGCGCAGGCGGTTGGCGGAGAATCCACGACACCGGTTGAGGTTGCGCGGGCCTTGGTCGTTATTGCGGGAGGCGGCCTCTTGGTGGGACTTCTCTGCGGCGCCGCCGCCATTGCGCTCGCGGGGCGGGCACCGGATCATTTGGTTGAAACCGCTTTGACCTTGGCCGTCGCCTATGGCTCGTTTCTGCTGGCCGAGCAGCTTCATGTCTCGGGCGTGCTGGCAACCGTCGCCGCCGGATTGCTGATGGGAAATTTCGGGATTTTGGATGGGCGCGATCGCAATGCGCCATCCTTTGCGGCACGCGAATTCGTCATGGCGTTTTGGGAATTTGCGGCATTCATCGCCAATTCCTTCATATTCCTTCTGATCGGTGTGACCGTCGCAGGAATCCCCTTCGCCGGACTTGGCGCGACCGCGCTGACCATCATTGTCGTGCTCGTCCTCTTAGGGCGGGCGCTCACCGTTTATCCGCTGTGTCTGATGTTCGTAAAGTCGCGCTGGACCATCTCCATCCCGGCGCAGCACATTCTGTGGTGGGGAGGATTGCGGGGCGCCTTGGCTCTAGCCCTGGCCTTGGCGCTTCCACCCTCGCTCCCCTTTCGGATCGAGATCGTCATCGCCACATTTGGCGTGGTGGCCTTTTCGGTCGTGGTGCAGGGGGCGACGATGTCGCCATTCCTGAAAATCTTGGGTCTGCGCCCGAACGCCTCCTGATTTGTCGCAAAATGTCCGTATTTGAGGGGTTAGACAGACTTCGCATATATCCCCACAGCCGACCCTAGGCGACATTCGCGTCGCAAATGGCTTGTGATACAAAGCCACGTCCCGGGATAAAGACGGCGGATACGACCCGACAAGGAGCCAGTGATGTTCAAGAAATCTTTGCTGTGCGGTGCGGTGCTGATCGCCTCCGTGGCCGTTTGCATCGCCGCTGGCGCCGGAGCGCAACAAAGTGCCATTCCCAACTTCGCCTCCACCGATTCCGGCTGGCTGCTCAATGGCGGCATCGATTTCCGCCCCATTCCGGGAAAGCTCGCGCCGGTCAGCTTCGATCCCGCTTATCCGCAGGTCGGCCAAGGCAATCAGCGCGGCGTCATGGAGCGCATGTCCGATGCCGAGAACGCCAATCTGAAGCCTTGGGCGAAAGAGACGATGCGGAAATACAATCAGGACGTTCTGAACGGCCACCGCGCGTTTTCCTCGCAATCGCGCTGCTGGCCGGGCGGCACGCCGGGCCAATTGCTGTTCCCGGCCGAGCCCATCTACTTCATCCAGACGCCGAAAGAGGTCTGGATCATCTGGCAGCGTCAGCAAGAGGTGCGACGCATCTATCTGAACGTGCCGCATTCGCGCAATCCCAAGCCGTCCTGGTTCGGTGAATCCGTCGGCCATTACGAGAACGGCGAGCTTGTCATCGACACCATCGGCTTCCTCGATCGGCATGAATTCGACTTCGTGGACAATTGGCGCACGCCGCACACCAAGGACCTGCACGTGGTGGAACGCTGGAAGCTCATCAATGACGGCAAGGGCATCGAGGCGGCAGTCACCGTGGAGGACCCCGGCACATTCAACGCGCCGTGGTCCGGCACGGCCCGATGGCAGAAGGTCGACCGCGGCACGATGCTCGAGTCGATCTGCGCCGAGAACAATGTGGCCTTCGAGAAATATTTCGGGCTGATGGAATATCCGATGCCCGAGGCCAAGACGCCGGACTTCTGAACGACCGCGCTGTGTCGGCCAGGGAGCCATGACATGAGAAGGCAGATTCTTCAGGTCACAGCGTGTGGAGTGGTCTTGATGATGGCAGCGCCCATCTCGGCCGCGCCTGCCGCGCCGATTCCCGATTTCTCGGGGATCTGGTGGCACCCCTCCCTTCCCGGGCCGGAGCCGCTGGCATCCGGACCCACCACGGTGAAGAACAGGGCCCGCGCCAATGGAACCAGCGACTACAGCAAGCTGGTTGGCGACTACACCAACCCCATTCTCAAGCCCGCCGCTGCGGAAATCGTCAAGAAGCATGGCGAGCTTTCCGAGGCTGGCGTGGTCTATCCAAGTCCCGCCAACCAATGTTGGCCCGAACCCGTGCCGTTCATTTACAAGAATTTCGCGCTCCAGATGTTGCAGGAACCAAATCAGATCACCATGCTCTACGAACAGGATCATGAGGTCCGCCGTATACGGATGAACCAATCTCATCCCGCGAAAGTGACCCCGTCCTGGTATGGCGATTCGGTCGGGCATTACGAAGGCGACACGCTGGTGATCGATACGGTCGGCCAGAAGTCCGGACCATTTGCCATGCTCGATTTGTATGGCACGCCGTACACCAAGGCTCTGCACGTGGTGGAGCGCTACCGGCTGATCGATTACGAGGATGCAAAAGAAGGATTGGAGCGGGACGCAAAAGAGAATTTCCGTGCCGGTGCGGGCACGATCGACCGCTCCTATCGGGGAAAGCACCTCCAAGTCCGCTACACGGTCGAAGATGAGGGTGTGTTCACCACGCCCTGGTCGGCGACGGTAACCTATGGGCGCGGCTCAACCGAATGGCCGGAGATTGCCTGCGCCGAAAATCCGCATGTCTATTACAGCAAGGACGAGGCGGTCCCGACCGCGGAGAAGCCCGACTTCTAGGCTCGCCTATTTCCGGCAGTTGTACTGCCGTGACGGCAGATTTCCGTTCTTGTCGAGATCGGTTCCCAACGCATTGATCAGCGATACCGACTGCTCGAATTGAAGGGCGGGAAAATCCCCGGGAGCCGCATCGGATTCGGTAATGTAAAGGCGGTGATCGGCCATGTAGACCGACGCCCTGTGCTGCCGGCCGTTCGCCTTGAAAATATTGAGCTGCCGTCCCGGAATTCCCGGATCATATTCCGCCTTCGCCTCGAAACGGACTTCACCCAACCGGCGCAGGGGGATCGTCGCAGCCGCAACCAGGTTCTCGTCCACGGCAGGCCCATTGGTGAAATCGGCAACAATAACGCTAAAAATGTCCGCGCCCTGCTGCGTGTAGAACTGCCGCGCCGGAACGGTCCTGGCAGCCACCGTATAGGTCATGTCGCGTATCATCGGCGGGCGAGGGAAGATCGCGGCCACGCGGTATGGGCAGTTGACATAGACATTGTCGTCATAGGTAGGTTCGTCCAATTGCGAAGCCCCCTGCAGGAACGGCGCTAGAGCGCAAGAAAGCAGGACGAGAGCCCGGTGACATTTGGACATGGTGGCTTCTCCCCTTGGCCGTTGGCCGGAAAAACGACTTAAATCGGCGCGAAGGATAGCACTCCAGTTGCCTAGGACCAATTGCACGTGCAGAATCCACACTTGTCAAATCGGGGAGGAACGCGTCATGAGATTGGTTCGATCGGGACTGTTTTTCGTGGCATGCGCGTGTGCGCTTGCCACCTCTGTCGCGGCGCAGGCACAAGACCTGCCGCAACGCAAAGAAATGCGCCGCGTCGACCTATCCGGCGCACCGGGCATGGAAGTCGTCAGCTCGGTCAGTACGTTCAAACGCGGCGACGAATTTCCCCGCCATCTGCATCACGGCGTCGAGTTGGGCTATGTGGTTCAGGGGACGATGGTGCAATTGCCGGGGCAAGCACCCACGATGATGGCCACGGGTGCCCCGATCCAGAATCTTCGCGATGCGGTGCATGGCGGATTCAAAGTCATCGGACCGGGAAACCTCATCCTCTTCACCGTGCATTCGGTCGATAAGGGAAAGCCTCTTTACGATTGGGTGAAATAAGGCCCTATCATTTATCCTCTGCGGGACGCCGCGTGGGCAACCGGCGAAGAAGGAGTTGTGAGATGAGAAGGCACGTGTTCAGCGGCGCAAGTTTGGCGGCGGTGGCGGTCGTTGTGTCGCTCGGCTATGCGTGGTCTGCGCCGGCGAAGGATTCCATCCCCGAGCTTGGCGGGCGGGAATTCGCCTGGAACGTGAATTTCTGGGACTATCAGCTGGACCCGCCGCCGGGTTCCGGGCACGGGCCGATGAAGACCGACCCCGCTTATCCCTATAACAGCCAGATTCAGAACGGAGGCCTGTTCCGCGACGGCGAACTGACGGTTTCCATCATGAACACCAAGGACCCGATCCTGAAGCCCTGGGCCGCCAAGCAGATACAGGATACCAACGACGAGCTGTTGAACGGCAAGCGCAAGCTTCCCTTCAATGCGCAATCGCGCTGCTGGCCCGGCGGCGTGCCCGGCCAGCTCCTATTTCTCGAGCCCCTCTACTTCATCCAGATGCCCAAGCAGGTCGTGATGCTGTGGCAACGCAACAGCTTCGTCCGCCACATCGCTCTCACCGACAAGCATTCGGCGAATGTGAAGCCCTCCTGGTTCGGCGAGTCCATCGGCCATTACGAGAGTGGCGATACGCTGGTGGTGGATACGATCGGGATAGCAGGCGGCCCAAACCACTTCATCGACAATTTCCGCACGCCCCACTCCGACAAGCTCCACGTCGTGGAACGCTTCACCATCAGTCCGGACGCCAAGAGTCTAACCGTCATCGTGAAGGTGGAAGATCCCGACACCTTCAACGGGCCGCTCACGCTCAAGAACATCTGGCGCAGGAACAATGTGGCGATCGAGGAATCGGTTTGCGCCGACGACGGCGGCGTCGATCATTTCCAACAAAATCTCTATCCGATCCCGGTAGCCGGCAAACCCGATTTCTGATCGGTCCGGCGGGGCCCTTGAAAGGCTGAGCCAACGCGCTTCCCTGCGGCCACGCTTACGTTGCTCCTCTCGGCCTGCGCGGCCGCCGGCGACGACGAGCGCTCACCGTCCTATTCCGCGGGGTTCGCAGACGGCTGCGCGACAGCCAGCGCGGAAGGGACGACAACGCCTCCTCGCGAGCCGCGGCGCGACCAGGCGCTCTACGCCCAGGACCCCGATTATCGCGCCGGCTGGATTTCGGGCCACGCGACCTGCCGGATGGATGGTGGCCCGCCGCGGTTTTGAACATGTCGGTTTTTTGTCAGTAATGCGACGGCGCGCAACCGAAATAGTCCGTGGTCGCACTTTCTGAATCGCGCGCGTCACCATTTGTGACAGTCGGAGGGCTGAATATGGGTCTTTGGTCGAATTTTTCCTTAACTATTCACTCGCTATCGTGCCCTCTTGAGATTCTTGCGTCTCCGTACAAGGAGCGTATAATCCGTACACGACGCACTTCCTGCGTAGAAGGAGGCCTCGATGTTGTTGGCGCGTCTGGTTACTGGCCGTTATGGGTATGAGACCGCCGAAGAGCAGCCTCGTCCCTATTCGGCGCCCGCCAGTCAGGGATGGATTTCCCGGCTCGTCGCGATGATCTTTGACCGCAAGCGAGCAGGATCGTAGTCAAATTTCCTGATCGAACGCATGCTGGAGCGCGACGCGCCCTAATACGAAATCGTTGCGGCTTGCCGGCGACGGTGAAACCCTCAAACGACTTCCACTGCCGTCAAGCCGCCGCTTTCGCGGCCGTGAAGCGGCCATAGAACGTCTCGCCCTTGCGCGCCATGTCGCGCAGCAACTTGTTGGGCTGGAACCGTTCGCCGTGCTTGGCAGCGAGCGCTTCGCACCGTTTAACGAATTCGGCGGCGCCCATGGTGTCGATCATGGAGATCGGTCCCCCCGTGTAGGGCGCGAAACCCCAACCCAGGATCGCGCCAACATCGGCGTCTCGCGGATCGGTGATGACGCCTTCTTCGAAGCAGCGCGCCGCTTCCAGGGCCTGGATGGTCAGAAGCCGTTGTCTCAGTTCCTCGGGATCGGCGTCGCTGCGCCATTTGCCCTTGCCGTAATCGAACAGGCTCGGCCATAGGCGGCTGCGCTTGCCGCGGGCATCATATTCGTAGAAACCCTTGCCACCCTTGACGCCGGGCCGGCCCGAGGTTTCCACGAGCCAGGCCATGATTTCCTCGGTCACCTCGGGCTTTTCGCTTTTGGTCACTTCCTTGCGGCCCTGCCGCGCGATCTTCAGGGCGGTATCCACCCCGACGGAGTCCAGCACTTCCAACGGACCCATAGGCATGCCGCTCATCCGGCCGACATTCTCAATCAATGGCGGCGCGACGCGCTCGGCCAGCATGCTCAGACCCTCCAGCGTGTAGGTTCCGAAGCAGCGCGACGTGTAGAAGCCGCGGGAGTCGTTCACGACGATGGGCGTCTTGCGGATCTTGCGCACATAGTCGATGGCGGTTGCGAGCGCCCGGTCGGCAGTCTTCTTGCCGACAATGATCTCCACCAGCCCCATGCGCTCGACCGGCGAGAAGAAATGGATGCCGATAAAATTCTTCGGCCGCGCGCTTGCCTCGGCCAATCCGGTGATGGGCAGCGTGGAGGTGTTGGAGCCGAAGATCGTGGTATCGCGCGTCACCGCATCGGTTTTCTTCGTGGCCTCGGCCTTCACGCCCCGGTCTTCAAATACCGCCTCGATAACGAGGTCCACATCCTTGAGCCCGCCGAAATCCGCGGCGGGGTGGATGCGTGCCAAAATCTCGGCCTTGCGTTGAGGTGTGGAGCGGCCGCGGGAAATCTCATGATCGAGCAGCTTGGCGGCATGATCCATCCCGCCCTTGGCCTTCTCTTCAGTGGTGTCGATCAAAGTGACGTCGATGCCTGCCGACGCGGAGACATAGGCGATGCCCGCGCCCATCACGCCCGCGCCAATGACGCCGAGCCGCTTCACGTCGAGCTGGGACTCTTTGGCCGGGCGTCTGGCGCCTTTGCCGAGTTCCTGCATCGATTGGAACAGAGTGCGGATCATGTTCCGGCTCGCCGGGTTCATCAGAATGCGCACGAAATACCGCGCCTCGATCTTGAGCGCGGTATCGATGTCAACGAGCAGTCCTTCATAGACCGCCGACATGATGAAGCGTTGCGCGGGGTAATTGTCATAAGTCTTCTGACGCAGCATGGCGTTGCCAACTGTGAACACCTGCGCGCCGGAGGCCGAGTAGGGCCCGCCGCCCGGAATGCGAAATTCCTTCTTATCCCAAGGCTGCTGCGCGGCAGGATTGGCTTTGATCCAGGCCTTCGCCGCGGCAAGAAGCTCACCGGCCGGTACGACTTTCTGCGCCAGGCCCATGCCGGCGGCCGCGGCGCCATCGATGCGGCGCGCTTCCAGCATCATGGGAAGCGCCTGCATGGCGCCGATCATGCGCGGCAGACGCTGTGTGCCGCCGGCGCCGGGGATGAGGCCTACTTGCGCTTCGGGGAAGCCGAGGCGAATGCGCGGGTCGTCGGCAATCAACCGGCAATGGCAAGCGAGCGCAATCTCCAAACCGCCGCCCAGCGCCGTGCCGTTGATGGCCGCCACCACCGGCTTTCCGCACATCTCGATTTTGCGGAACGTGCGATGGATATTCATCATCGTGTCGAAAACCGCTTTGGCGGCATCGCCGCCCTTGCCGGCATAGGCGCTCATCTCGTCAAGATCGGCGCCGGCGCTAAAGCCGCCCGGCTTTCCGCTGGTGAGAACCAGACCCTTGATGGCCGCATCTTTGGTGATCGCTTCGGCCACTTGCGCGAGTTCGGCGATCGCCGCCATGGAAAGCACGTTTACGGATTTATCGGGCGCATCCCAGACCAGCGTGACGATTCCGTCCTGATCCTGATCCCACTTGAAATTTGCGAGTTTCATGCGGCCCTCAGACTCTCTCGATAATGGTGGCGGTGCCCATCCCGGCGCCGATGCATAGCGTGACCAGAGCCGTGCTGAGATCGCGCCGCTCCAACTCGTCGAGCACAGAGCCCAAGATCATGGCGCCGGTGGCACCCAGCGGATGACCCATGGCGATGGCGCCGCCATTCACATTCACTTTGGCGGGCGACAATTTCATCTCGCGAATGTAGCGCAGCACCACCGCGGCAAACGCCTCGTTGATTTCGAACAGATCGATGTCCTTCGCGGTCATGCCGGCCCGCGCGAGGACTTTCTTCGTTACCTCGGCGGGAGCTGTCAGCATGATGCACGGTTCCGAACCGATGGAGGCGAAAGCCTTGATTTTGGCGCGGGGCTTCAGACCAAGAGCTTTGCCCTTCTTTTTCGTGCCCATCAGCACGGAAGCCGCGCCATCGACGATGCCGGACGAATTGCCGGCATGGTGGACATGGTTCATCGCTTCGACTTGGGGATAGCGCTGGATGGCGACGGAATCGAAACCCATGGCGCCGAATTCCGCGAAGGCCGGCTTCAAGGCGCCCAGCGACTGCATGGTCGTATCGGGCCGCATATGCTCGTCGCGATCCAGGATCGTCAGGCCTTGGGAATCCTTCACCGGAACGACGGAATTGGTGAAATAGCCGCTCGCCCACGCCTTTGCCGCGCGCTTCTGGCTTTCCACGGCAAATGCATCGACATCGTCGCGCGAGAATCCGTCGAGGGTCGCGATCAGATCGGCGGAAATGCCTTGCGGCACGAAATAGGCAGGGATCGCGATGGAAGGGTCTTCCGGCCATGCGCCGCCCGAGGAACCGATCGTCACGCGGCTCATCGCTTCCACGCCGCCGCCAATGGCCAGATCCGATTGGCCCGCCATGATCTGACCGGCGGCCATGTTGCAGGCTTCAAGGCCGCTGGCGCAGAACCGGTTGACCTGAACGCCTGGCACATTTTCCGCGTAACCGGCCTTCAACACCGCCGCGCGGGCGATATCGGCGCCCTGTTCGCCCACAGGATCGACGCAGCCCATGATCACGTCGTCGAGCTCGCTTGTATCGAGCGTATTGCGGTCACGGATCGCCTGAAGGGATTGCGTCGCCAGCTCGAGCGCCGTCACTTCGTGGAGCGAACCGTCCTTCTTGCCGCGCCCGCGTGGCGAGCGCACGGCATCGAAGATGAAACATTCTGCCATTTTATTGACCTTTCGCGGGCATGCCCTATTGGCGCGACTTGCGCTTGAACCAGGTTCGGATGACGGACAACTGTCCCAGGACAGCCACAAAGGAAAACGCCGCTATCATGTAAAGCATAGTTCTTACGTTTGGGTTTTCTTCGTTAAAGGCCAGATAAAGCAATGTTATCAAGGCTGCTACGAAGACGAAGAAGGCGACCAGGTTGAGCGGGCGGGACCTGACGCCAATCTGGACATTGCGCCGGATCAGGGCGTTGACCGCATCCACCGCCGCTTCGCACCGGCCGCGGCAGGCGAGGCCCCCCTCCCGTTCGGAGGCGCAGTCGCGGCAGAGTCCGCGATGGCAATGCTTGCAGGTTCCTACCGCATCCACTTGGGGATGATAGAAACATCTCATCGGGGTATGCCCAGCGAATCAGCTGCAACCGTAGGTCAGGGGACCCCCGACTTCAACAAATGGCAGCTTCAGCCCGAGCGCATGAAGTTCTGCATGGCGAAATCCCAGTTCAGCAATTTTCCGGTCACGGCTTCGAGAAAATCCGGCCGCCGGTTCTGATAGTCGAGATAATAAGCGTGCTCCCACACATCAATGGCGAGGAGGCACTTCTTGCCCTCGGCCATCGGCGTCACAGCATCGGGAGTCCTTTCGATCCCAATCCGGTCATTGTCATACGCAACCAGCCACACCCAGCCGCTGCCGAATTGGGCGACGCCCTCGTGAGCGAATTTCTCCTTGAACCTGTCGAAGCCGCCAAGATCACGATCGATCGCACGCGCAAGCTCGCCCTTGGGCTTGCCGCCGCCCGGCGTCAGGCAGGCCCAGAAGAATGTGTGATTCCACGCCTGCGCCGCATTGTTGAAGATCTCGTGTTTCGATGGATCGCCGAACGTCGCCTTGACGACATCCTCGAGCGTCATCTGCGCATATTCGGTGCCCTTCACCAGTTCGTTGAGCTTGTCGACATAGGCCTTGTGATGCTTGCCATAATGAAACTCCATGGTGCGGGCCGAGATCACCGGCTCCAGCGCATTCTTGTCATAGGGAAGCGGCGGCAACGTAAAGAGCTTGGGTTTCGTCATGATGTTCATCACACAACTCCAGCTCGGCGGTTTTGGGCGGACGGCGCGGCCTTGGGTTTGCAACGCGCCGAGCTTCGGGCCGTTCCGCTTTCGTGGCGTGACTAGTTCGTAAGACGAAAGCGCGCGGCGAGGCCGGGCTCGCCGGAACTCGTCACGCGGCTCTGCTTCGTCAAGAGCAGCAGATGCGCCAGCACCGAGAGGGCGGCGGCGGGTTTCAGCCGCGGGTCGAGGCCAAGATAGATGCGTTCCACCATCTCGGGAATGATCGTCGCACCTTGGCGCAGCGCGTCGAGGATCTGCTGCTCGCGCTCCAGACGATGCGCGAGATAGGCGGTGAGGAACGGTTTGGGATCGCGCACCGGCCCGCCATGGGTGGGCCAGAGAATGGCGTCATCGCGCGCGAGCAGCTTCCTCAGACTCGCCAGGTAATCGCCCATGTCGCCATCGGGAGGAGCGACCACGGTCGTCGACCAGCCCATGACATGATCGCCGGTGAACAGCGCTTTTTCTTCTTTCAGCGCGTAGCACATGTGGTTCGACGTATGTCCGGGCGTGTGGACGCATTCGATGGTGAAACCCGAACCGTCGATGATATCGCCATCTCGCAGCGCAATGTCGGGGACGAAATCCCGATCACCGCCCTCCTCCACCGCAATCCCGGTTTCACTTTTGCCGCTGCCATGCGGGCCAAAGCCATAGGTCGGCGCGCCTGTCCACGCCTTGAGCGGTTTGGCGGCCGGCGAATGATCGCGATGGGTATGCGTGACCAAGATGTGCGTGACCGTTTCGCCCTTAAGCGCAGCGCGCAACGCCGCGAGATGTTCGGGATCGTCGGGTCCGGGATCGATCACCGCAACCTCGCCTTTGCCGATGATGGCGACGCCGGTGCCCTTGAAGGTGAAAGGGCCCGGATTGCGCGCCAGCAGACGGCGGATCAGCGGGCTGACCGGAACCGGCTGCTCATAGGGAGCATCGAATTCTTTTTCGAAGGGAATCGCCATCGCCGCCAACGCCTGTCCGCAGGCGAAAACTAACACGCGCCCTGAATCAGGTCTTGCGTGCCAGCGCCAGGCCTAGGCCCGCTCCCAGAAGAAGCATGCCTTGGACCCAATTGCGCAGCCGGCCTTTCGCGCCAAAGGCCGAACCGAGCTCTCCTGCGAGAACGGCCCATATGCTGTCGAACAGAATCGCGAGCACGAGGAAGGATGCCGCCAATAGCAGAAGCTGCGGCGGCAATGGCGCGGTTGAGCTCACAAATTGCGGCAGGAACGCTCCAAAGAACAGCAACGTCTTGGGATTGGTGAGGGAGACAAGAAACCCGCGCAAATAGGTTGCCACGAGAGATTTCGCCGTTCGCGGCATCGCGTTCGCATCGGCGATGGGCGCGAACCAGGCGCGAAAAGCGAGATAGCAGAGATAGAAGACGCCGGCCCAGCGAAGCCAGGCAAACAATTTGGCGGACATCGCCAACACCGTGGTTAAACCGGCAATGACAAGCGCGAGCTGCAAGACCATGGCCGAGCTGGTCCCCGCTACGGTGACGAGACCGTGCCGGCGTCCATACGCGATGCTCGTTGAAACGATGAGCGCGACATTCGGGCCGGGGATCAGGAGGACGACTGCGCTCGCCGCGAGAAAAGCCAGATAAAGCGCAAGGTGCGTCATGGGTCGATTCACGCTGTGGAAGGGAAGGCTGGTCGGAGAGAGAGGATTTGAACCTCCGGCCCCCACGTCCCGAACGTGGTGCTCTACCAGGCTGAGCTACTCTCCGCCGCAAGGGCGCGGTTATAGCCATGGCACCCCAAGGCGGCAAGCATGCGGGTTTTCGAGCCTTGCGGCGGCCCGTTGCCGCTCCCCTTTTCAGCCGGTATGGTCCCGCCCCCGCGATGGGAGTAACGCTACAGGACGGCACAAATTGGGGCGTAGCCAAGCGGTAAGGCACCGGATTTTGATTCCGGCATTCGAAGGTTCGATTCCTTCCGCCCCAGCCAGCTAGCTTTTCTTACGAGCGCAGCGAGTTAGAAAAGCTGCTGTCCCCCGGCTTGACCGGGGGACCCATTCCACAACGAAGCGAGCCCGGGGGCCTATTTTCCGAATCCGCGCTTACGAAAGCTGCTCTCCCCGGCATGACTGGAGGACCCATTCCACAACAAAGCGCCACACGCGCGCTTGTCGGTCAAATTATCCCGGCGCCGAAGCCCTGCCGATAGTGCGTTCGACTTCGCGCACCACGCCAAAAATGGAAGACGCATCCCA
>DASQIQ010000437.1:0-12909 GCA_035631495.1 Micropepsaceae bacterium | reverse complement strand
CTTTGTCTTCGTCAGCCTGCTGGTGATTTTCTTCATCGTTCACATGGCCATGCTCTTCCTGGTCGGGTTTTGGAGTCACGTGCGCGCGATGATCACCGGATACGTACCAAAGGGAAGGAACGCTCCATGAGCGCGCTTCTCACGCGGCGGACACTGGTGACGGCAGGCTTAACGGTGGCTGCGGGCGCAACGGGAGTCACCGCCGCCAGCCGCTACAATCTGATCCCGCCCGATTATGGCGGCATTTTCGGCATCGGGGAAACGCTGACCTATTCCGCGCAGCGTCTTCTGACGTCTGGTCACTCGATGGCGCGCGAATTTAAACGCAGCGACATCTCGAAAGCACCTGTTGTGAACGGCCCGGCTCCCAAGGACGAGGCGTTTCGGGCCTTGGCCGCGGACGGCTTCAAGGACTGGCGCCTGCAGATCGAGGGATTGATCGCACGCCCCGTGTCTTTTTCTCTCGATGAGCTGAAACGCCTGCCGATGGAAAGCCACATCGTGCTGCACGCCTGCGAGCAAGGCTGGTCCTACATCGCCGAATGGACCGGCGTGCGGCTTTCCTCGGTGTTGGATCTCGTCAAGACTCGCCCCGAGGCGCGATACCTCGTGGTCATGCCGTTCCCGAACCCCAGGCAAACCACCGGCGAAGTGCGCGTACAGTGGGACAGCATCGACATGGCCGATGCGCTTCATCCCCAAACCCTGCTCGCCTATGGCATGAATGGAGAGGCGTTGCCCGCGGACTTTGGCGCCCCGCTTCGTCTGCGAATGAGTCGCCAACTCGGCTACAAAAACACCAAATATCTTTCGCGAATCATCCTCACGGACGACATGGGCCTTTACCGCAAAGGCGACGGGACCTGGTACGGCGGCATTTGAGGAAACTGTTTTACGACAGGGACCTCGCGCGTCCCAAGAAAAATGCCGGCCCAGCCAGGATCATCGGGTTGGTGATGGCGCTGTTCTTCGCCTTCGGTTTCTGCACGGTTTTGGTCGATAGCATCATTCCAAAACTCAAAGCGACATTCGCGCTGTCCTATGCCGAAGTCATGCTCACTCAGTTCTGCTTTTTTGGCGCCTATTTCCTGGTTTCGCTTCCAGCCGCCTGGCTGCACAGCCGCATAGGTTACTTACAGGGCGTCGCCGTCGGCCTGTTGCTGATGGCGCTTGGCTGCCTTTTGTTCACGCCTGCGGCCGATGCCGGCGTCTATCCAGGGTTCTTGCTGGCGCTGTTCATTCTGGCTTCCGGCGTTACGATCGTACAGGTTGCCGCCAATCCTCTCGCGACGGGCGCGGGCGACCCGCGGCACGCACCAAGCCGTCTGACCCTTGCTCAGGCTTTCAATTCACTGGCGACCACAGTCGGGCCGATCTTTGGCGCATCATTCATTCTGGCCAAGGGTCTGGCCGTTCCCGACGCAAGCGCTTTGCCGGCTGAGGCGCTGGCGGCGGCAAGGCGCGAGCAGGCTCAAATCTTTCAAACGCCATTTCTGATCATCGCTGCCTTGCTCATTGTCATGGCGATCATGTGCTGGAGCGTAAGGCATTGGGTAAGGGAAACAGCGCCGTCTTTGGCGCGAAAGGGCCACGCCGGGCTGCTGCGCGACCGGCGTCTGATGTTCGGCGCCGTATCGATCTTCTTATATGTCGGCGCGGAAGTGACGATCGGCAGCAGCATGACCAACTACCTTATGCTGGGCAGCACATTGTCCGCGGCGGCGCAAACCGCGGGCAGTCTGGTGTCCGTCTATTGGGGCCTCGCGATGGTCGGCCGGTTCATGGGCGCCGCCCTCATGCGCAAGGCCAACCCGGCTCTGGTTCTTATCCTGTGCGCTTGCGGCGCTTTCGCCATGACGACAACATCTAGTCTTTCCATGGGCATGTTGGCGGCTGTGACCATTCTCGCGGTGGGCCTATTCAATTCCATCATGTTTCCCACGATCTTTGCCCTTGCGGTCGAGGGCATGGGCGAGCGAACGCCACAAGCGTCCGGCATCATCTGTCTGGCGATTGTGGGAGGCGCGATTGTGCCGCTCATCACCGGCGTTGTTGCCGATCATGTCGGCTTGAGCCTCGCCTTGCTTGTGCCGGCAGGGTGCTACATCTGGATTGCGTTTTATGGAATCTTCACGGCGAGAAATAAGATCCCACACGGCGCGCAGCCGACCGCGCAGGTGCCCATACTATCCGTTTGAGTAGCAAGCGATTCTCCGGCGGAAGCCAGTGATGGTCGTTTTGGCTTCAAGATAATCGCCTGGATATTATCGATCTATTCGGCCTGGACCGGAACTGCGCGGTGCCGTCCGCTAACCCAGGCGCTGAATCTATCGAGAT
This sequence comes from Micropepsaceae bacterium, assembly GCA_035631495.1. Lineage (GTDB taxonomy): Bacteria > Pseudomonadota > Alphaproteobacteria > Micropepsales > Micropepsaceae > CAIYRG01. Next base: position 10,572 of record DASQIQ010000437.1, on the reverse strand, counting down.
AAAGATACAGCACTGGGGTGATGTAGAGGGTTAGCGCCTGGGACACGAGGAGCCCTCCCACGACGGCCAGGCCAAGCGGTTTGCGGCCCTCGCTGCTGGAACCCAATCCGATGGCGATCGGCAAAGTCCCGAACAGCGCCGCCAAGCTTGTCATCATGATCGGACGGAAGCGGATCACGGCCGCTTCTACGATTGCGGTTTCCGGATCTGCGCCCTCCCCGCGTTCGCGAGCAAGAGCAAAATCGATCATCATGATTGCATTCTTTTTCACCAGGCCGACAAGCATGATGACGCCGACGAAGGCGTAGAGCGTGAGCGAATAGTGAAACAGCCAGAGCGTGAGCAGCGCGCCCGCACAGGCCGATGGGAGGCCCGAGAGGATGGTCAGCGGATGGACGAAACTCTCATAGAGCATGCCCAGCACGATATAGACCGTCAGAATCCCGCCGATGAGGAGGAAGGCCATGCCCTTCATCGAATCCTCGAAAGCCTTTGCCGTACCCTGGAAGCCTCCCTGAACCGATGCCGGGATGCCAATATCCAGTTTGACCTTTTCGATCTCGTTCACGGCGTCGCCAAGCGCCACGCCCGGCGGCAGGTTGAATGACAGCGTCACAGCTGCAAGCTGGCCGAGGTGGTTGACCGACAGGGGCTGCGTTCCGTGCGTGAGATGAACAACCGAAAGCAGCGGCACCAGGGAACCGGTATTCCCGGTGGTAACGGACGCGACACGCGAGGTTGCGAGATAAAGCTGGCTCAGCGAATCGGCGTCGCTCTGGAATTTCGGCAGAAGTTCGAGAACGACCCAATACTGGTCCGCGGCCGTATAGATCGGCGCCACGTCCTGCCCGCCGAAGGCTGCGCCCAATGCGAGCTCTATCTGATTCACGGTAATGCCGAGCGCGGCCGCGCGCTTCCGATCGATCTCCACATTGACGGATGGCGTCGACAAATCAAGGTCGCTGTTGACGTCGATCAGAAGTGGGTCCTTTTGCAACGCCGCCAGCAGCTTCTGTGAACTCGAATAGAGCTCATTCAGATCGACGTCCTGCATCGTGTATTGGTAGAGCGCCCTGGTGTTGGCGCCGCCAATTCGGATCGGCGGGCGATTCTGCATCACCACGTTGATGCCGGGAATGCGCTGAAATTTCTGGCGTAGTTCCGTGATGACCTGATCGGTGGTCAATGTGCGTTGGTCGTGCGATTTGAGCTGGATACCGAAAGATCCCGAATTGGAACCACCGCGCACGCCGCCTGAACCAACGGAACTCATGAAACCGTCCACGTTGGGATCCCGTGCGATAATGTTCGCCACTTCCTGCTGGTGGCGTCTCATTTCCGCGAACGAGATGCCGTTGGCGCCATCGCTGAAGGCGTTGATCCGCCCTGTGTCTTCCGCGGGCAAGAAATCCTGCGGCATGATGCGGAACAGCTGAACAGTCGCCACCATGCTGAGGAAAAACAGGCAAAGAATGAATCTCCGATGCCGCAAGCTCCAACGCAGACTCGCCTCATAACCGCGCTGCACTGCCAGAAAGGCGTTCTCGCTCGCGCGGTAGAATCGATTATGACGCTTGGCGTGCTCATCTTTGGCGGACTTGATCATCCGGCTGCACAGCATCGGGGTCAGCGTCATGGAGACGACGCCGGAGACAAGCACGGCGATCACGATCGTAACGGCAAATTCATGCAGCAGCTTGCCGACAATGCCGCCCATGAACACCACCGGAATGAACACGGCAGCGAGCGAGATCGTCATGGAAGGGATCGTGAAGGCGACTTCCCGCGAGCCCTTGAGCGAGGCTTCGTAAGGAGGTTCGCCCATCTCGACATGACGCATGATGTTTTCCAGCATCACGATTGCATCGTCGACGACGAATCCGACGCACAGGGTGAGCGCCATCAGCGACAGATTGTCGAGGCTGTAGCCCAAGGCGGACATGCCCGCGAAGGTGCCGATCACGGAGATGGGAAGCGCGATGGACGGTATGAAGGTGGCCGAAACGGTGCGCAGGAAGAGGAATATCACGACAACGACAAGCAGCGCTGCGATGATCAGCGTCAGCTGCACGTCCCACACAGAACTGCGGATGGTCGTGCTCCGGTCCATATAGGTCTGAACCCTGATCGAAGGCGGAAGTTGGGTAAGGAGCTCGGGCAGGGCTGCTTTGATCTCGTTCACCACGGCAATGGTGTTGGCACCGGGTTGGCGATGGATTTCGAGCGTTATCGATGGCACGCCCTTCCACGTACCAAACAGTCTGGGATTCTCCACGCTGTCGATGACATTTGCCACGTCGGCGAAGGTGACGGGGGCGTTGTTCCGGTAGGCGAAGATCTGTTGAGCGTAGTCGGCGGCCTTGTTGAGCTGGCCTTCGGCATGGATCACGGCGCCGCGCGTCGCCCCGTCGAGTTGTCCGGTTGCCAGATTGACACTGGTGTTACGGATAGCCGACGCCACCTCGTCAATGCCAATTCCCCGAGCGGCCAGCTGGGTCGGATCGACCTGAATGCGCACGGCCGGTCTTGCCTGCCCATAAATCACCGCCTGGGCGACACCGTTTAGCGAAGACAATTTTCCGACGAGTATGTTCTCGGCATATTGATCGACAACGGTAAGTGGCAGGGTTTCCGAGCTCAGGGACAGATAGAAAATCCCTTCATCCGCTGGATTGGATTTGCGGATGGAGGGGGGTGTTGTCATCGCGGCCGGCAATTGGCGCGCTGCGGCCGACAGCGCGGCCTGAACATCCTGGAATGCAGCGTCGATATTCCGGTCGAGACGGAACTGTATGGTGATACTGCTGCCACCCGCGACGTTGACCGATGTCATCGAATCAACGCCCGAAATCAGCGAGAATTGTTTTTCGAGAGGGGTAGCGACGGACGAGGCCATGGTCTGGGCGTCGGTGCCGGCCAGCGAGGCGTTTACGCTGATGGTCGGCAAATCGACGTTGGGAAGCTCACTAACAGGCAGGGACGAATATCCGAATAGGCCCGCTATCAGGAAAGCCGCCATCAAAAGAGTCGCCATCACCGGGCGTCTTATGAAGATCGCAGAGACGTTCACGACGGCGGCCCCCACAGGCAGCGTATGTCCGGTCCGGCTTAATCTTATATGGTGGGATAATCGGCACCTGTCCCAAAACTTTGTCGAGGAGACGCCGGACCCGGGAAGGTCAGCTGTCTGTCGTGTATTTCATCTCGCTGTCAGTTTCGGTGGCCGCTTTGTTCCAGATATCGATGCACTATTACCCCGCCAAAAGGTTCCTGATCGCATGAGCTCTATACGGATGATTTCGTGGTCGTCGAGGCGGCGTGGTCAGCCGCGACCCAGCTCTTTACGCAGTAAGGCGGCGCCCGCCCCCAGCGATCTGAGCTTACCCACCGCCACATCGCGCGGCAGGGGCGCAAGTCCGCAATTGGTGCAGCCGTAAATCCGGCTGGCTTCGGCGTGTTTCAAGGCCGTTTTGAGGACACGCGCGACCTCTTCGGGCGTTTCCACCCGGTTGGTGGCGACATCGATGGCGCCGACCATGATCTCCTTGTCCTTGAGCAATTCGATCAGCGACATCGGCACCTTTGACCCGGCGCATTCGAGCGAGACCATGTCGATGCGGCTTTTGTTGATCGCCGGAAAAATCTCTTCATATTGGCGCCACTCCGAGCCCAACGTTTCCTTCCAGCGAACATTGGCGTCGATGCCATAGCCGTAGCAGATGTGAACCGCCGTCTTGCAGCCGACGCCCTCGACCGCGCGCTCCATCGCCGCCACGCCCCATTCCTTCACGTCATCCATGAAGACGTTGAAGGCCGGTTCGTCGAGCTGGATCACGTCCGCGCCCAATTCCGAGAGCTCGCGCGCCTCCTCGTTGAGGAGCTTGGCAAAGGCCATCGCCATATCGGCGCGCCGCCCATAATGGGCATCGGCAATGGTGTCGCAGATGGTCATCGGACCGGGCAGCTCGATCTTGAGCTTGCGGCGCGTATGCGCGCGCGCAAAGCGCACATCCTCGCTGTGCACCGGACCGCGCCGCCTCACCGGCCCCGTAACCGTCGGAACCTCGACTTCGTAGCGGTTGTTGCGAATGCCCATCTTCGTCTTTTTGCCCCAGTCGATGCCCTCGATCCGCTCCAGGAAGCCGTGGACGAAATGGATGCGCGCTTGCTCGCCATCGGTGACGATGTCGATTCCGGAATCTTCTTCCTCTTTGAGCCAGATGAGCGAGGCATCGCGTTGGCCGGACGCGAGGGCCTCGCCTTCGAGACGCCAGCGCGGCCACAATTTTTCCGGCTCGGCGAGCCAGGAAGGTTTCGGCAGACTGCCGGCGATCGTCGTCTGAAACAGAGGCCTATCGGCCATGCCTAGCCCCTAGAAATCGGGATGATCCGCGGTCGGAACGGGATCGAAGCCCTGGTTGAATATGTCGTCATTGTTCAACTGGCACACATCTTCTTCATACGGAGCAACCACTCTATCGCGAGGCCGCCTTGCGCCCCAAGGCTTGTAAAAGGTACCGGGGTCTTCCGCCGTGAAGGAAACATCGAGCGTCTTGCCGTCATTGGTGATTCTGAAGTGCTCGACCACATGCAATTGGGTCGTGTGGGGCGTGCGGTAGCCGTCCACAAACGTTCTGTCGCTCAGACCGATGGTGTCGACGACGAGAGTATCGCCGCCTTCATAGTGACCCACGGATTCGCCGAACCAGGACGGTTTGGGGTTCTTGGAGTGGGGGACATTCAGATAGACGCGGCGCACTTGTTGTCCCGGCCCTCCCAGAATCATGACGACTTCCTTGGGGGTCTGAATGAAGTACATCTCCCAGGGCGCCTCATGGATATCGGGAACGCCTGTTTCCCAGCATCGCGCTTGGCGCGTCTCGCCGTTTTTGTTCGCCAGCACGAGCGCATTCTGCTTTTTCAGCGCCTCTTGAGCCCATGGCATCAGATTCCTGCCCGCTTCGTTGTTGAGGTCCGCAACCCGGTAGGTCGACGACACGCCCAGATCCGCGGCAACCGCGTTGTTGTAGAACGGGTGGGCCGGATCCGCCGTGATCGGGCCAATCCCGCTGAGCGGCGGCGAGTATTCATTGGCCGTGCGGTCGTAGGGAATTTCGGCCGGACCAGGAGGCCGCGTACGCCCGCCGAAAAGATAGGCCCTCCAGGCGACGCCCGGCTCCTGCATCAAAGGCGGTATGGCATTGTTCGCTTTTGGCGCATCGGCTGCAACAGCAACCGCGCCAATGGAACACATAAGCCCTGCGAGCAGACAGAGCGCACAGCGACCACGCATGAAATCTCTCCTCATCGGAAAAGCCTTCCCTGGGCCCGCGCTTGACGCGCCTCGTTCACGCCCTTCACCTGAGAAATGTCGCGGTGTGTGGAATCATTGCAGGAATAATCTTCGATGCGGATGTCGTTGCGCTGGTTATAGACAAACCGCGCCTGCCAGTCCCGGCTATACATTTGCGGATCGTGGATGGTGATCACATCTTCGATCTGACCGCCGATCCTGCGGATGCGCTCGGTCGTGACCATCTGATCACTGTGCGGCAAGCCGGTCGAGTCGAGGAAACTGTCGTCGTTGAAGCCGTTGCTCTGAACGATCAGCGTGTCGCCCTCCCAATGACCGACCGAATAGCCATTGTAATTCGCGAAAGCGGCCAGCTCCTCGTATTTGCGCAAGGGCTTATCCAGAGGGATGACACGGAGCTGATGGTTCAGCTCATGGATCATGGTGACCTGGCCCTTCGGCACCTGGAAGATCTCGAAGGGATAGGGCGTTTCCAAGACACGGGGCACGCCGTCGGGAACGCAAACCTTGCGCGGCTTGTCGACGAGCGTGCCGACCTTCAGTCCCATTTGGTTCTTCGCATACTGGGCCTTCCCCGCGGCGTTGAGGGGCGGATCGCCCCCTCCCAGGACCAGGATTTTCGGGCTGTAGCTTGTGGCCCACCAGACGCCGGAAATATCGCTTTCGGCATGTAAGGGTGATGCCAGCAGCGCGCTGAAGAGCGCGGCAAAGCCCGCGGCGGCACGAACACCTCCCCAAAAATCTCCCATGTTACGGCTCCAAGAGACTGTTCGATTGCGTAGTGCTTTGAGACGTCATTCTAATGCGGTGGATTTGAAGTTCCTAGGAAGGTGGGAGGGTCGCATTGTGCCCAACGCCACGAATGATTCATCGCGACAGCGCCGCGCGTTCCGCTCGTGCGAGTCTTCTCATCGCTTTCCCATCTGAAAGAGCGGGTTGGGCGTAGGTTCAGCCACTTTCGTCAGCGTGTTGCAGTCGCGGTGCCGGAATGGCTCCCGTTGCCCGCGCACCATGAGCATTGTGTCCGAAACATAGCTCCAGCTCCCATCGCCATGGAAACTCACCTCGAGGCGATACGAGTCGGTACGAAAGGCATATTCCAGGAAAGTGGTAGAGCAGATGCCGTACTCGGTCCGCCCGCGCGTCGCGCTCACGATCAGGCTGGCCGCGTCGGGGGACGCCCGGCCCGACGCAATCGCCACCTGGCCACGCGGGATGGTTAGCGTCTGCATCACAAGTCCCGTGGCCGGCTCCCACAGCCAATAGCCGACCTGATCGTGGAAGGTTGCATCTTCGTCCGTAGCGAGGATGTGGATGTGGTAGCGCAGGCCGTAGAACAGCTGCGGCCCATTGGCCTGAGGGTCGATGGGCTGCAGCTCGATCCGCTCGACATATTCGCGACGCTGCGGCCCCTCGGATTTCGGGTTGACGTCGACTCCCTTGCGTCCCTCCCAGACGCCCGCCATTCGGCGCAGGGGCCCGAGATTGGCCAAGGTATCGGGATCCACGTCTTCGGGCTCTGTGAAGATATCGTCGGGAAAAGGGTTCATGCTTATGCTCGCGCAAAATGGCCAACCGGCAGCGAACTCCACCTCCCGCGGCGCCGTCAACTCCCATTGCGGGAAGGCAGGAAAAGCAAGACACTTGGCAAAGGAAGACAAATATGGACGAGAGCTATGGCAGGCTCGAGGATGACGGTTCTTGGCTCGCTGATCGCGCTACCGCTGGCAATGGCGGCATATGCGCTCGCGGCACCAAGCGGCGCGCCGAATGCGGCGCTTTCGGTGACCGCAAAGCCCGGCGAGTGGCGCTATTTGAACAGCGATTCCCTTGCCACGCGTTACGCGCCGCTCGACCAGATCAATAGAGACAATTTCAAGGACCTGAAGATCGCCTGGCGCTGGAAGCCGGGAATTGGGCCGGCGCCGTCCTCGCTCGGAGGCACCGCGCAGAGCAACGGTGACCCCACGCTCGCCATCTATCGCAGCGAAGCGACCCCGATCATGGTCGGCGGCGTGTTGTACGAGTCCGCCGGCGGTCAACGCGTGGTGGCCGCCATCGACGCGGCGACGGGCAAGCAACTCTGGCGCTGGGACGGGATCGACGAGCACGGCCGCGACCGCAAGGCGCCGCGAAGAAATGCCGGCCGCGGCGTCGCCTATTGGACGGACGGCCGGGAGGCGCGGATTTTCGTCATTACCACCGGCTTCTATCTCGTGGCTCTGGACGCCAAGACCGGCGTGCCGGTCAAAACCTTCGGCGTCGATGGCGCGGTCGATCTGATGAAGGAGCTGAACGTCGATTTCGACCACGTCACGCGCATCGGCAACAGCTCGCCGGCCATGGTCTATAAGGACACGATCATCGTCCCGCCCGCCCTCGAAGAGGGCTTTGTTCCGGACTCGATGCGCAATACGCCCGGCTATGTGATGGCGTTCGACGCCCATAGCGGCAAGCAGAAATGGGTGTTTCATACCATCCCCAAACCTGGCGAGTTCGGCGCGGAAACCTGGGAAGGCAAGTCCAACACCTATACCGGCAATACGGGTGTGTGGGCCCCCATCTCGGTCGATCCCGAGCTCGGCTATGCCTATCTGCCGGTAGAAACGCCCACCGACGATTATTATGGCGGTCATCGGTTGGGCAGCGGGTTGTTCGCCAATTCCGTCGTCGCCGTCGATCTCGAAACCGGCAAACGCGTCTGGCACTACCAGATCACGCATCACGACATCTGGAATTACGATCTGCCGTCCGCTCCCGCTCTGGTGAACATGACGGTCGACGGGAAGCCCGTCAAAGCGCTCGTCCAGCTCACCAAGCAAGGCTACGCCTATGTGCTGAACCGCGTGACGGGACAGCCGGTGTGGCCGTTCGAGGAGCGCCCGGTTCCCGCGAGCGATGTGCCTGGCGAACATGCATGGCCGACGCAGCCGCATCCGACCAAGCCCGCCGCCTATGACTATCAGGGCTATGTCGAGAATGATTTGATCGACTTCACGCCGGAATTGCGCGCCGAAGCCATTCGGATCGCCCATCAATATCGCCTGGGCCCCGTCTTCACGCCGCCGTCCGAGATCAAGGAAGGCGGCACCAAAGGCACCTGGTACAACCCCGGCGGCACCGGCGGCTCGCTCTGGCAGAGCGGCGGCTTCGACCCCGAAACCCATATGTTCTACATCCCGTCCAAGGCGGGTCCGGGGGTCTCGTCGGTTCGCAAGGATCCCAAGTCCGACCTCAGATTCTCGCGCGGGCCGGGGGGCGATCTGTCGGTGAAAGGACTGCCGATCCTGAAGCCGCCCTATAGCCGGATCACTGCGCTTGACCTCAACACGGGAGACTTCGCCTGGGTGGCGCCGGTCGGCACGACGCCGGCAAGCGTGTCGCAGAATCCGGCGCTTCGGGGCGTGAATTTGCCCAACACCGGCGGCATCGGCCTGCAGGCCACGCTTCTGGTGACCAAGACGCTGCTCATCGCCGGCGAAGGATGGGGCGGAGAGCCGATCGTCCGCGCCTATGATAAAAAGACCGGAGCGGTGGTGGGCGAAGTGAAGCTTCCCGGCATGATGGGAAGCATGCCGATGACCTATATGGTGAACGGCAAGCAGTACATCGCCTTTACCGTCGGTATGCCCACCGAGCCGGCGGAAGTGGTTGCTCTAGCGTTGGGGAAGTAGACTGTCGCCTGAACCTTTGCCGAGAGGAGGCACCACATGCGCTTGATTGCCTTCGTGCTTGCGGCGTTTGTCGTCAGTGGCCCCGCCGCCGCGCAGTCCTGGCAGGAATATAGCTATCCGGAAAATTCCTTCAGCCTGATGTTTCCGGTGGCACCCCAGATCGAAACAAGGACCTACCAGGCCGCCGATGGGCGCAACGTGCCGGCGCGCATCTATTCCGCTCGCCAGGACAAGGGCGTGTTCAAGGTGACGGTTGCAGACCTTGCCAATACGGGCCTCGCCGAAAACGCCGTCATCGACCATGCGGTCAAGATGTTGTCGCAAGGCAACGAGGTGAAGGTCGACTTCCCGCACCGTATCTACCAGGTCTATGGCCGCCAGCTCAGCCTCGTCGGAAAAGACGGCAGCCGCTCGACGGTCGCGGTGTTCGATACCAATGGGCGCCTCTACCAGATCGAGGCCAAAGTGCTTCCCGGCGGGAACGACACCGACCTCATCCGCTTTCAGCAATCGCTGGTGTTTGACCGCGCTTTGTCGAACCGCTCCGAGGATACGATCCGCAACATTCGCGAGGCGTGCCGCGGCGTCGTCAACAACCCCGCAGGCCTGGACGATCCACGCTGCAAGCGGCAATAGATTCGCGTCGTCGCGTAACGAAAACAGGGAGGATGAATTGATGGCGATTCCCATGTCTCGCCGGGACCTGCTGCACGCTGGCGGCGGCGCAGCGGCGATGCTCGGTGTTTCGGCGCTCACCGGTGAACGGGCGCTGGCGCAGGCTGCGAGCAACGAACCCAAGGATGATCTGTTCTACCGGGAAGATTGGTTCGGCGAACCCTGGCGCAAGCCCGAGACGGCCGTGCTCATCCACGGCAACGATGAATCGAGCGTCGTCTGGTACGGGTGGGTTCCGCGGATGTCGCAAGAGTTTCGCGTGATACGGCCCGATTTGCCGGGCTTCGGGCGATCCAAGGTTCCGCCGCGCTTCGAGTGGTCGCTCAAGAGCCTTGCGACATTCGTGGCGCAGGTGATGGACAAGGCCGGCGTTCCATCCGCGCACATCATCGGCGCCAAGACGGGCGGGGCGATTGCGATGCAGTTCGCCGCCGATTATCCGGCGCGCACGCGCACGCTATCCGTCGCCAGCGGTCCAGCCTCGGTGATCCAAGTCACCAACCCCTCCCCCATTCCGCAGCACGACCGGCTGGGTACGGCGGCTTCCAAGGAGATGATCGAGTATTGGAACACGATGTTTAAGACGGCGCCCGAGGAAGGGAAAAACGGCCTCCAGACGGCGCTCTCGAAATTCGATCTGGAGCGCGATGGCGTCTTGCGGCGCATCAAGGCGCCGAGCCTGATCATCACCGCCGACAAAAGCGCGCTGCAATCAGTGGAGAAGGTGCGCAAATACCAGCTCGCGATTCCGAATTCGCGGCTCGTGGTGCTGCACAGCGACGCCTATCACATCGCCGCCGCGAATGCCGATGAATGCGTCACCAATGTCCTCGCCTTCATCAAGGAGGCGAAACAAAGGGGTTAGTCAGATTCCCAGGTCTGTCTGAACGCCGCGGCGACATTGAGGTC
>DASQIQ010000436.1:0-8491 GCA_035631495.1 Micropepsaceae bacterium | reverse complement strand
ATGCCAACCGTGTCAACCACCAGCGTATCGCCTTCGTAATGGCCGACCGAATCGCCCATCGGCGTGGGTTTCACGTTTCTCGGATGGGCGCGATTGAGCCAGACGCGCCTTACCTGATCGTCCTGGTTATAAAGGAACGTGACGTGATCCTTCGCTTGCAGCAGTTGCACTCCGAGCTCCATGGAGAACGTGAAGGGCGGCGCAAAAGGCGCGCACTGATTCGACGGATCGGGGACGGATGCACCCGAGAGCGCAAGCTCGCCGCGGCGCTTCACGACCGCCGCCGTTTCAGGTTTCAATAATGCGTTGTTGTAATCGCCGACCAGCATGCTCGCATTGCCGGCCCCGTTCGGCAGCCGCACCAGATTATCGACGGGCCTTGGATTTCCCGGCGCCGGCTCGAAGTCGAACGCGTTGCGGCCCCACAGGCCCGAGAAATCGGGGATAGGCATCGCCGTTTCCGCGCCTGTCGAAACGGACCCAATCGATATCGCTGCCAATGCGCCAAGAAGAATCCGCTTCATGCGCATGATTGGTCTCCTCCAATATCCTAGATCGGCACCCGATGTGCCCACCGCGTGAAAGCGACGCTTTGCCCTATCGATGGCCACATAGCAATCCATTCTCAGCGTCGTCATCGTAACGCGATTTTCGATGCCGGGCGCAGTCCAACTCAGATCCCGGCGCATCGCAAACAGCCATTCAAAGGGGTGCTGGCGCTGAAGGCGGCGACGAGCGACTCTTGTCGCCCGAGGATTGGGAATCCCCAACAATGCCGACAGTTGCAGTTAATGTTGAGGGTATATGGTGGCCAATAGCGACCTCCTCGTTGTCATTGCGGGGTTCGTTGTTCAGAGACCCGGCGACCCTCTCTCCGGGTCTCTTTTTTTCCCACCCGCCGAATGCGCTGCCGATCACAAATCTGTGCGCGAGAAATTATCACCCGCTGAACAATGTAAAAACATTGGATGGGAAAGCGTGTGAACCTCATAGGCCGTTACCGCGTCCTAAAGGAGACGTCCTTGCGCGAGAAGGCCAAACGCACCTTCGACCCGCGCTATCGGTTCTATGAGGCCATGCTCTCAAACGAGACTTACGATGCGTATCTCGCCGCCGTAGGAGACAATCGCGGCCCATTCAGCAGTCGTACCGAAATTCTTTATGCGCGTCGCAATGGCTGGATAATCGATGATCCTTGCCGCCCCTCTACATCGTCCGCCTGACAATGTTCGCGGCGGTACTCTTTCGGTAAGACCGATCCCTGGCCGTTAATAAGAATGAGCCCCGCGACAAAATATCGACCCTCCCTCAAGGGAAGGGTCGATAACCACGCACTACTTTGGGAACACCTGCGCGAGGCGTTGCAGTTTGGGTTCGTCGCCCGGCGCAGTTTTCTCCCGCGCGGTGATGAGAGCCATCGCGGTGACGCCGTAATAAGACGCAAGCGCCTGAATATCGGTGATTCCCTTCTCGCCGTATTTGGCGCGCGCCTTGGCATAGGTCGCGTCCGAGATGTCGTGGTCGCGATAAATTTCGGTCAGAAGATCGTAGATGATCGCTTCGTCCTCTTTCATCTTGGAGGGACGCTTGCCCGCAGCGATGTCGGCGCCGACGGAAGGATCAAGCCCGCCCTTGACCGCAAGCGGGTAATGGGCGTGCCAGATGTAATCGCTCGTCCAATGGCGCGCGGCGATGATGATTGCAAGTTCGGAAAGCCGCGCATCGAGCCCCGTCCCCCAGCGCAGGTAATTGGACATCTTGATCGCTTCGAGGCCGAATTCGGGGCTCGCGAAATACACCTTGAAGGGCGCATTGGTGATAGTGCCCGCGCGCGGCCCAGCCGTCATGAGTTTGGCGAATTCCTGCTGCGCGGGCGAATACGCTTTCGGATCGACCGGCGCAAAGCGCTGTGTCTCGGCGGCGATCAGTGCGCCCGGTATCGCGAAAGCGGCGGCCAGCAGCGCGGCTGTCATAAACTTTTTCATGGGCCTCTCCATGGAAAGTATTATTTGGGGAAGTTCTGCGTCAATTTTTGCAGCTTCGGTTCGTTGCCGGCCGGCCGCGTACCATTCGAGACGATCAGAGCCATCGCGGTATTACCGTAATAAGAGGCAAGGCCGATGATATCCATGATGCCCTTTTCGCCGTATTTCCCAACCGCCTTGGCAAAGGTCGCATCGCTCACCTTCCGGTCGCGATAGATTTCGGTCAAGAGATCATAGACGATCGCCTCGTCCTCTTTCATCTTGGAGGGGCGCCTGCCCGCAGCGATGTCGGCGCCGACGGAAGGGTCGAGCCCGCCCTTCACCGCCGCCCCGTAATGTGCGGTCCAGATGTAGTCGTTGTCCCAGTTGCGCGCCGCGATGATGATCGCAAGTTCGGTGAGCCGGTTGTCCAGGCCCGTGTCGAAGCGCAAATAATCGGACATCTTGATAGCGTAGGTGCCGAATTCGGGGCTGCGCAAATAGACCTTGAATGGCGGATTGTTGATGTTGCCGCCGCCGCCATTGGCCGAACGCGGGCTGTCCGTCAGCGCTTTGGTAAATTCCTTCTGCTTGGCCGTCATTCGATCCGGCGGGATCGGCGGGAAACGGGTGTTGTCCGCGGCGCTCAAAAGACTGGGCGCGGCGATGGCAGCCAGCAACGCAATCGCTAATGTCTTCCTCATTTCTTCCTCCCTGAATGTTACCGGCTGGCCGCCCGTTCGGGCAGAGCCTTATCGACCCAATTTTCGATTCTGGCCGCGACGGCGTCGCTGTTTTTCTCCAGCATCATCATATCGCCATTGCCGTGAATACCTTCCTTGCCAAGATCGACCCAGGCGGCGTTGACTGCGGCCTGTTTCAGCCGGCATTCCCCAGATGGCCGGTCGATCCAGCCACCCTGACGGAAGATTACAGACGCCGACAACATACCCCCGCTTGATGGAAATCCAAACGGCTATGGAGTGTCGATTATACCGGAACTGATCGAGCGGAATCCCTCGCTGATGTCCGCTTTGGGTCACTTCCGGGCGTCCCGCTATCGGGCTGCCTCGCCAACTTTGACCATTGTCGCGACGAGAAATTTGGTGGCGGGTACGTCCCTAATCGCGGGCGAAATCAACTCAGAAATCCGGCTTATCGGCTTGCGGAACCGGTATGCCCTCCTTGCCGAAATAGGAGAACGGATTCTCCGCGCAGCTCACTTCGAGGAGTGGCCCTGCGGCGGTCGAGGACGACACCGGATTGAACGGGACGTCGTTCTCCGCCCGTACCGGCTCGACCCGGCGGAAGCGCAGTACCGCGTCCCAGGGCATGGTGAACGCACCCGGGTCTTCGACATGAATGCGCTCTTCCAGGCGATCGCCATTGTTGGTCATGCGGAACCGCTCCACGACATGGAGTTTGTCCGTGTGCGGTGTGTAGTAACCGTCGATGAACGTCTTGGTCGAGATCCCAATCGTATCGACGACCAGCTCGTCGCCTTGGTAATGGCCGATGGATTCGCCGAACCAGTCCGGTTTCGGGTTCCGCGAATGTTTGTCCGTCATATAAATGTGCCGGACCATGTGATCGCCCTGCCAGATTAGGACCACTTCCTTAGGCGATTGGACGAAGTAGTAGGGGTTGACGACATGAAGCATGAAGCCGGGCACGCCCAAGGGCCAGCAGCTCGCGCCACGGCCCAATCCTCCTTTGCCCGATTCAACCAACGCGTTCTGCTTGCGCAAAGCTTCGCGTGTCCACGGCTGGAGAATGGGATTGCTTAAGTCCGCCATGGGGAGCGTCGGCTGCTTGCCGGTCGCGCGGTACTCGTCATTGCTGACGCGAGGATGCGCGGGATCTTGGCGCACAGGGCCGACACCCGACGGGGGCGGCTGAAACTCGTTCTGCAACGCGATCCAGCCGACGGCCGGGTTGGGCGAGAATTCCGGCGCGGACGCGCCGTACGCCGCTGTCGCGAAGGAAATCGCTCCGAGACACAGCATGGATTTGGTTGCAGACAACATGGCCTCATCCCCTGACGCGCAGCGGGCCGATGTTAGCATGGATGCTGGGCGGCTGCGCGCCGAAGGGATCTGATGCGACCGTGTCCGTTGGACAAGGACCTTGGCTTCTCGCCTTGAGGTCGCGAAACGAGTATGATTTCCCAAATGTTTTCGAGCACTTCGATGGCATCATGAGGACCGGCACCGATTTTTGGGTTGTGCTCGCAATTGTGACGGGGCTGGCAGTTCTGGCGTTAATGGGCCCCTCAAGTCAGGCCATCGAAATTGCCGGCAATTCGTCTATCGCGACAAATGCGGGAAACGCGGCGAACGACCATATGTTGGCACTACCCGCCGCGCAGCAAGCGACTGCGTTAGGTAGGATGGTTGCAGAGCGTTGCATGGGGATTGAGGCCTTTTATCAGGGAATGGTGAAAGGCCAAGCTTTCTGGAGCGTGCGATGCTCTAGTGGCGAAGCTTATCAGATTGCAATCAATCCCGACGCCGCTGGAAGCACACGGGTACTGGTGTGCGGCAACGCACCGCCACTCGCTACTGAATGCTTCAAAAGGTTTTAGCCGAGACGCCTGTACGTGTGGCGGCCAATATCGGTAACAAGGGCGTGGAGGCGCTACCACGCGACGGGGAGCTTTCCACGGCAAGTGCGGGCGATCCCAAACGAGGAACACAACTTCGGCCCGGTTGGGTGGCTGCGGCGCGTCTTCGGTCCCCGTTTCCGCTTTGACCCTTTTCCGCGCTAAACTCGTCCAAGTCGGGTTCGGGGAGACCGAAAAATGAAACTTCGAAACATTCTGCATTCGAGCGTGGCCGCGATCGCGATTGCGTCGCTCTCCAGCGCTGTGCCAGTCAGCTCGGCGCGAGCGCAGGGTGCCGCGGCAACCCCGGCCATTGATGCCGATGACATCGGGGGTGTGGTGCGCGCGCCGAACGGGCAACCCGAAGCGGGCGTGTGGGTGATCGCCGAAACCACCGACCTGCCCACGAAATTCGCCCGCATCGTCGTGACCGACGATTCCGGCCGCTACGTTATTCCTGATCTGCCGGTCGCGAATTATCAGGTGTGGGTGCGCGGATATGGGCTCGTCGATTCGCCCAAGCTACGCGGCAAACCCGGGCAGCACCTCAATATTGCTTCCGTCCCGGCGCCGAATGAAGCAGCGGCTGCCCACTATTACCCTGCCATCTACTGGTACTCGATGATGAAAATTCCGGACCAGGATCAGTTCGGTCCGAACGCGAAGAGCGGTATTCCCAAAAATCTCACCCAGATCGACTGGCTGAAGCAGATGAAGAACATCGGCTGCATCGGATGTCACCAGCTGGGCCAGGAAGGTACGCGCACGATCCCGGCGCAATTCGGCTCCTTCAAGTCGGGCAAGGAAGCATGGATGCGGCGGACTCAGTCCGGCCAGGCCGGCGAGATCATGACCAATCAGATCGGAGGCGAGTTTCGCGGCGTACCTTACGGCTATCTGGGCGATTGGACCGATCGCATTGCGAAAGGCGAGCTGCCGAAATCCAAACCGCCGCGGCCGCAAGGGATCGAGCGCAACATCGTCGTGACCTCGTGGGAATGGTCGACGCCCAACAAATATCTGCACGACTTAATCTCGTCCGATAAGCGCAATCCCAACGTGAATGCTTACGGGCCGCTCTACGGCTCGCCGGAATATTCCACCGACAACATGCCGATCCTCGATCCGAAAACGAACAAAGTAACCTTTTTCAAGATGCCGGTGCGCGATCCGCAGATGCCGGAGTCTCTCGGCCCCGATCACGCAGCCGCCGTCCTGCCGCTCCAACCGTCCGCCTACTGGGACAGCCAGAAGCTCTGGGACACGCGCGCCAACAATCACAATTCGATGTTCGGCAAGGACGGCCGGCTGTGGCTCTCGGCAACCGTGCGCGGAGTCGACAATCCGGCGTTCTGCAAAAAGGGCTCCGCTCTTCCCTCGGCGAAGGCGTTCCCGCTCGAGCGCAGCGCGCGTCAAGTTGCGGTGCTCGACCCAAAGACGATGAAGTATGATTTCATCGACACCTGCTTCGGGACGCATCACCCGCAGCTCGGCTATGATGCGGACAATACGCTGTGGCTGTCCGGCACGGGCGAAGTCGCCGGCTGGGTGAACACAAGGATTTGGGACCAGACGCATGACGCGACGAAGGCGCAAGGTTGGTCACCCTTTGTCCTGGACACGAACGGCAACGGCAAGCGGGACGATTATGTCGAGCCCGAACAGCCCGACAATCCCGCCAAGGATCGACGCATCACCGGGGGCGATGGGCCGTATGCGGTGATGCCGCATCCCACCGACGGCAGCATCTGGTACACGGTCGGCGTGTTTGTCGGGTCCGCCGGCTTTCTCCGCTTCGATCCAAAGACCGGGTTGTCTGAGGTCTATTATGTGCCCATGCCCGCGTTCGGCATTCGCGGCGGCGACATCGACAAAAATGGCGTGCTATGGGGCTCGGCCTCCAGCGGCCATTTGGTCAGCTTCGATCGCCGCAAATGCAAAGCCCCGCTGAACGGTCCGAAGGCAACGGGCAATCACTGCCCCGAAGGTTGGGCGATGTACAAATACCCCGGTCCGGGTTTCGACGGCTTGGGCGAGAACAGCGCCGAGTCGAGTTATTACACCTGGGTAGACCAGCACAACGCGGTCGGACTCGGCGAGAACGTCCCGATATCGACAGCGAATCTGAACGACGGCTTCGTCGCGCTGAAGGATGGCAAGTTCGTCACGCTCCGCATTCCCTATCCGATAAGCTTCTTTGCCAAGGGCCTCGACGCACGGATCGATGACCCGAACGCCGGGTGGAAGGGCCGCGGACTCTGGAGCACCAACGGTGACCGCACACCGTGGCTGATGGAAACCGGCAAAGGTTCCTCGCCGCGCGCGGTGCACATTCAGGTCCGTCCCGATCCTCTAGCGCATTGATCGAGATTTGAGCCGGGCCACCGCGAAGTCGCTCGCCTAGCCGCGAAATCGGAGCGAGTATCGGTTCAGAATGGGATCCAGTTGCGTTCTTTGGCATAGGAGAGATAGCCGCCATTGACGCCCGCGCGCAGCCCGACGCCCGTTCGCATCGGCGCCAGGACGACGCGCCCGGACTGCTGATAATTGACGCCGATTCCGGCGACGAAGTAAGCGCTGCCCTCGATCCCGGGAAAGCGCTCATAGATCGCTTCCGGATTGGGCAAATTGTAAACCAGCGTGAAGTTCTTCGAGGCATTGGCGCCGAAATCAAAACCGATCGAAGGCCCTTGCCAATAGACTTTCGTCGGGCGGTCGCCGCTGCTCTTCATGTAGAGTTCGCCCTCGCCGTAGCGCAAGCCGACGAAGAATGCACCAGAGCCTTCTCCGCCAGCGATGTAGGCGTTGGGCCGCCCATAGCGGCTGAACACTTGTTCCACGGCCTTGGCGACAGCTTCCGTTGTAGCGCCGAAGAATCCGGCTGCCTTCTGGACGATTTCATCGGCGCTGTAGGTCTCGTCCTCGCCACGGGGTGGTGCGCTATCGACAGGAGTCGTTTGTGAATCCGAAGGCGGCGTCACCTGAACATCGGACGTTGCCGGTGGAGATGCGGCCGACGCCGCAGGAGCGGCTGGAAGCGCCAGCAGAAGCAAGGCCGCCGCGAAAGCTGTGTTTACCAAGGATGTGATCTTCATCGGTTACTCTCCCAATACCTCGCCCTGACTCGGCACCTGCGGTAGCAGAGCCGGAAAATAAGGTCCGGACGCGATGGAGCGTAGCGCCAATTGCTCTGATATGCGCGTGCGTTCTCGACTCGGCTCCTGAACTAGCCATGTTGCTGGCGGTCGATGATGCTCTGCGGTTCGAGGGGTAAGTCTCTCGCCATGACGCCGTCCTTGCCGGCGAAACCGACAGTCGTATCGTCGAGAATGACCTCGATGGCCCCCGCATCCGGAGCGCTCAGCTTCAACCCCACCAAGTTCGGAACCCGGTAGGTATCGCCGGCATCGAGAATCCGGTCGATGAGGATGCGGTTGCCGGTTCCCTGCACGGCGAGGCGGATAGAGCGGTGTACGCGCAATATGATTCGCGTGTTCCCGTTCTCTATGCCGTAGCGCCGCCCCAGCGGCAGCGGCGCATGAAACCTTGACCCCGGTTCGGAGGGGACGGCCACCGGCTGCGTTGGGACTACCTCCGCCGGCGGGGGAAGTGCGAGCTTGGGGGGCGAGGCGGGTGGTGGCTCAACGGTCGCGAGGGACCGCACCGAGTTGGACCGTGTCGGGGCGACTTTGGTTGATGAAGCGACGGCGGACTTCACGGGGATGGGTGCCAACCCAACAGGTGTGAGCGGCGGCACTATGATTGGCTCAGTCGGGAGGAGTTGCATTGATGGGAGCAAGGCGAGTTTGGGCGACTTTCGTGGTGGCTGGCGAACACTCGCAAGCGGCGGCGCAACAGCCTGTTTTTGCGTGAGACCCGCTTCGGCCGCCAGCCGAGCCGGCACGGGCATTACCGGCGGCCGTGC
>DASQIQ010000435.1:0-3428 GCA_035631495.1 Micropepsaceae bacterium | reverse complement strand
TTCGAAGGCCGCGCCGACGGCATTCATGTGTTCGGCGATGGCAGAGGAATAGAGGTTGAGCATGCCCTCTTTCTTCGCGCCCGCGATCAGACGCGCCGTGCGGTCGGGCCCCGTCAGATGCGCCGGATCGGCTGTGGTCTGCGCATGCGCCCGCCATGGAAAAAGGCCCAGCGCGGCCACCGCGACAGCACTGCGGAGAAGGAATCTGCGTTCGATCTCGAACATTGTGCAATCCTACGCTCCCTCGCCCCCATTGGGGGAGAGGGTAGGGTGAGGGGGAAACCCTACGCCGCTTTGGGCGGCAAGTCGGCAAGTTCCTTCTGATAGGCGTCTTCCATGCGCGGCGTTATGCCGTGCCGAGCCAGCGCATCTTCGAATGTGCTGCGGATTTGCGGCGTCTCGTCGGCGTAATCGATCTGCTCGCCCCCGACGCGCCGGCTGATCCACGCCGTCGGCACGCCTTGGGAATTCCTGATCAACGCCACCTCATGCTTGAAGGCGAGATAGCGCGCTGGCGTCGGTCCGGAATTGAAATGCTGATGGAAGAATTTGTTCGGCGGCACGATCAGCGTCCCCACCTGCCAATCATAGCGCTTGGGCTCTTCGCCTTCGGCCCACATCAGGGAATAGCCTTCGCCCGATAGGATGATGACATGCGCCGAGGGCCCGTGCGCGTGCGCCTTCTTGTAGGTGCCGACCGGGAATTGCGAGATGTGGCTCGACATCGAGCCCTTGGCCATGTTGAAGCGGATGTGGCCGCCGCCCGCCCCGCGCTCCTTGGCGGAGATCAGCGGCAGGTTCACCGCATCGGGCACGAAATTTGTCGGCAGCAGGAAGCCCTTGGGCTCGGTCTTCGGCGTGAAATAATCCGGCTCGCCGGCAAAGCGGTTCTTGAAGTCGTAGGCCGTGTTGAAGACGAAATTGACGTCGTCATACAGATTCATCACCGCCGGCCCATTGGTCACCGCGACATAGCGTGCGGGCCCCTGACCAGAGCCGTTGAAATGCTGATGCCAGCAATTGAGCGGGATCGCGAACATCGCTCCCGCCTTCCACTCGAAAGTTATGCGATGGCCGGCATCGTCCCAAACGCTGGTCGAGCCGCGCCCGTCCAGCACCAGGATCATTTCCTCGAAGAGCTGGCGTTGCGGCGCGAGCGATTTGCCGGGCGGGATTTCGCAGACATAGCAATCGTTCGAGGTGCGCGACGCGTCGTGATTGATATAGACCCCCGCGCCGCCGCGGCGCGGCCAGGGCTTCAGCTCGACGGTGCGAAGATTGGCCACGTAATGGCCGCTGATGATCTCCAGCCCCTCGGCCCGGACCCACCGCTGATAGGGCGTGTCGCGGTCTTTCTCGGTGGCGAATTTCTTCGCCAGCTCCTCGGATACTTTGACGTCGAACATTCCTTTCTCCTGCAAAGCGCAATGTGTGTAACGCTTAACTTGTCATGGCCCGCAACAGCGGGCCATCCAGGGCGGTACAAGACTCATTCGCCGCGCAGACGCGCGGCGGCTGGGTGGCCCGATCAAGTCGGGCCATGACACCCTTAGCGATGGGAAGAATCATTCCCCGAAGGGGCTCGGGGCTTTGCCGCCGACGTCGAGCTTCTGGCCCGAGGGCAGCACCACGGTCAGCAATTGCCCGCCGCGGGCTCCCGTCTTCAACGGATGCATCTCGACGGTGACCTTGTCGCCGGGCTTGAGGGAATCCTGCTTCCACCCATTCTTCATGCTCTGGCCCGGGCCCTGCATCTCGAGCGGATATTCCAACGCCTTGCCGCTGGCGTCCTGGACCATCACGTAGAGCCACATATGCGGGTTGGTCC
This sequence comes from Micropepsaceae bacterium, assembly GCA_035631495.1. Classification (GTDB taxonomy): domain Bacteria; phylum Pseudomonadota; class Alphaproteobacteria; order Micropepsales; family Micropepsaceae; genus CAIYRG01. The sequence continues at coordinate 1,600 of DASQIQ010000435.1, read as the reverse complement.
ATTCGAATTCCTTGACCGTGCCGTTCAAGGTGATGGTCTTTTCAGCATCGAACATGGCGAAGGAGTGATGGGCGAAGGCTGGCGGCACCAGCAACACCGCCGCAATCCCCGCTAAGCACAAAGATTGGACCTTCATGAAAAACCTCCCGCAAGCCACCGATTGGCCGACTTTGATTCATACTATAGTATTGAGCGGATGCGCGAAAAGGGGCTTGCGCTACCAGCGCGCCAGAGCGACGCGACGTGGCGCATCCAGTGCCTTGGGAGGGAATTATGCGTCTCATCGGTTCCTCGTTTGCGGCATTGCTGGCGATGGCGGCTTCGGCCCACGCCGCCGGCTGGCAGACTTATGAATTCCGCGATTCCGGCTTTTCCATAGAGAGCCTGGTGCCCCTGACCAAGGGTGCGGGCACCTATAAGGGCGCCATCGCAGGTCAGGTTCCCACCGTCACCTATACCGGGGAAGCCGAGAACATCCGTTACAAGGTCAGCATCGTCGATATCTCGAAACGCCCAGCCGATGCGGTGAACCTCTATCTGGAAATGGAGTTTCTGACCTCGCTCGGCGGCAAGGTGCTGGCAAATGAAAGCGTCGGCATCGAACCTGGCGCGAGCCGTCATTACGGCCGCCAGCTTGCCATGCAGATGAAGGATGGCAACCTGATGCGGACCGTGCTCGTCTACAACAAGGGCAAAATCTACGTCACCGAAGCCACTATTCTTCCCAACGGCGATAAGGATTCCTTCGCGCCCGAGCGCTTCGTGGAATCGATCCTGTTCGATCTCGACGGTGCGGCGCGCGAGCGCGATGCCGATCCGGCAAACTTCAAGACACCAGACGGGAAATAATTTCCGGCAGCGCCGCGAAATCATCCACCACCACGTCGGCGCCGAGTTCGGACACTGGCACGGGCGTATAGCCATAGCTCATGACGATCACCGGAATGCCGGCGGCGCGCGCGGCCGTCACGTCGATCTGGGAATCGCCCACCACGACCGCACGGTCGCGCCGCCCTTTGAGCGCAGTCACCACCTCGAGCACATGGCGCGGGTCCGGCTTGGCGTAAGGCGTGCGGCCGCCGCCGATGATGGCGGGGAAATGGCGGGTCAGATTGAGCTCGGCCAAGAGCAGCTCGGTCAAGTCCTGCGCCTTGTTGGTGCAGACCCCGAGCCCTGCGCCGCCCGCGGCGAGCAGGTCGAGCGTTTCCGGCACGCCGGGGAACGGCCGGCTGCCGCGCGCGATATTGGCGCGGTAATGGGCGAGGAATCGGGGAGTAAGCGAGGCCAGCCGCTCCGGCGTAACGGGCGAGCCCGTCCGTAGCAGGGCGTGTTCGAACATCGCCTTTGCGCCATGCCCAACGATATGGCGCAGATCCTTTGGGACAACCGCTTCGTGCCCTTCGGCCACCAGAACCGCGTTCAGGGCCCCGAGCAGATCGGGCGCGGTGTCGACCAGGGTTCCGTCGAGGTCGAAAATGATGGTAGGGGCTGGTGGCATCGCTGAATGTCTGGATTCCTGCCCGCCTGCAGAATCGCCGGGCCAAGGCGGGATTAGCCCAGAAAACGCCATGGGGAAAGATTAGGCAACAAAACGTCAATT
>DASQIQ010000434.1:0-1531 GCA_035631495.1 Micropepsaceae bacterium | reverse complement strand
GCGGCCATTCGTTCCGGTTCGGAGCGTCTGCGATCTAGCGCGCTGTGTTGCCGAATTCTTCTTTCAACAGGCCCAGACGCGCGAACACTTCCCGATCGGAATAAATGAACAAGCGCCCTCTTTCGGCGCCCGTGCGATGGGTGATCCAATTGCCCTGCGGCATGGTGAAGACGTCTTTCGGCCCCCAGGCAAAAACCTTATCGCCGATGTTCGACGTGCCATGGCCCTCCACGGCGACGGCGATGGCATTGCTCGTGCTGCGGAACGGGATGGTCGTGACGTCCGGATCGAGCTGCACAAGCTGATGGTCCATCAGGGCCATCGCCGGCCCTCCATTGGTCGGATTGATGTAACGCACCCGGCGCGATCCGTCTTTGCCTGCCGGTGTGGCGTCAAGCGCAGCCGATGCCGCCGCGTAGGTGTAGCGGAACACCGGCGAGTGGCGCTGGCTCGCTTCGGCATCGGGGATGATGTTGGGCGCCGCGAATGCCGCGTCGGGTAGCGTGGCCGGAAACTCGCCCGGGGGTCCCGACTCGTAATCGGCCGTGCCCAAATAGCGGTGAAGCGGGCTGTTCAGGCCATCGAGCCAGATGACGGGGCGTATGCCGCGATGCACATGCTCATGCCAGCACCCGCCCGGCGTCAGGATAAGGTCGCCTTCGGCCATGGCGCACTCCTTGCCGTCGACGATGGTGACCGCGCCTTCCCCCTCGAGGATGAAACGGATGGCATCCATGGAATGGCGGTGCGGCCGCGCCGTCTCGCCGGGGAGCAAGATCTGGAGTCCCCCGTTCAGGCCCTTCGTTGTCGTCGCGCGCCGCGATTGGTTGAGGGTCGGGTCGGTGAACATCAGCACGCGCCGTTCGACATCGCGTGGCGACACCAGTTCGATAGCGCGATCGATCAGGGGCCGCATCGCGTTCCACTGCCAGAAAAGCGGCGCCTGTGGCGCGGGCGGCTGATTGAACGCCACCACGCTCTCCCACAGAGGCGATAATCGGGCATCTAGCCAGGCGCGCTTCGCGGCGTCGTAGTCGGCGGCCGATTCTCCGGCGGACATATCCATTCCTCAGAGTGGGCGGGTTTGCTCTCCAGTCTAACAGAAACCCCGCCGTCTTCACCCCAATGCCGGGCCAGGTTTACCTGCGGTGGGGTGTAGAAAGCCAAATCAAAAGCCGGCGCTTCTGGACGAGAGGACCTGCCTGGTTCAGAGTGCGCCGTCTGCTGTAACGCTATACCGCCGGTACGAAATGCCGATAAGCGAGCGAGGGAGACGGCCATGAAAAAAGCGATCATCACGGTGCTGGCCTTGACCGCATCGATCGGCGTTGGTTATGCCGCGGGCGTTGCTTCCGTGCCGGATTTGTCCTCGCTCAATCCGGCGGCGCTCTCCTACGTGCTGCCCGCAAACATTCCCTGGAAGGAAACGCCAGGGCTCGACACGGCGGTGCTGTACGGTGACCCGAACAAGCCCGGATTTTACGTCCTGATGTACCGGTGGAAGCCCGGCAATTTCAGCCATCCGCATTAC
>DASQIQ010000433.1:0-18581 GCA_035631495.1 Micropepsaceae bacterium | reverse complement strand
CAGGATTCTCGCCTTGCCGTCTTGAGGACGACAATCCTATAGTTCGGCATCTGTGGAGCGCGCTACCGACGGCGCGATTGCGCGTTCGGCGAACGGCCCCGTACTACTTGTTCAAGAATGAGGAAGGCCAGATGAATTCTACACGTTCCGGATTCGCGCGGCTCGCCACCATCGTGATCCTTGCCGCATTCGCGGCCGCGCTCCCGCAAATCGTCGTCGCGCAAAGCGATCCTTTGGCCGGGACCTTCAACTTCGTCCCCGCAAGGTCGACCGCCACACCCGGTCCCCTGCGCTATAAGAGCATGACGCTGAATTTCTCTGATCCGACACAGATGACCGTTGAGGGTGTCGATGCCCAGGGCAAACCCGTCAAAGGCACCTTCATGGCCGTTCCCGACGGGAAACCCCACCCGATCACCGGCTTTGCGGATTTCGATTCCGGCTCGTGGAGCCGCTTCAACGACACCACCACCACCTATTCCTACACAAAGCGCAAGACGAACATCGTCCTCGGCACCCGCGCCCTCTCTCCCGACGGCAATGTGCTCACCTTCAATGAGAAAACATATGACGACAAAGGAAAACAGATATCCACCACGGTGATGGTCTTCGCGAAACCCGGATTTGAGGTGGCAAGCGCCACGCCTAGCAGGCCTGCCGTTGCCGCGCCAACGGTCATGCTGCCCGCCACCACGCCTGACGAGGATGCCGGCACCGCCGCAATCGGGAAAGGCGATTCAGACGGCGCGATTGCCGCATTCACCCGCGCGATTGACTCGAAGGATAAGGTTGCGACGCCGGTCTACGATCACATCATGCGCGGCCTAGCCTACGCCAATAAGGGTATGACCGAACAGGCGTTAGCCGATTTCGACGCCGCCGTGAAGCTCAAGCCGGACGATCCAGATGCTCGCTTCCGTCGCGGCGGCTTGCGGGTCGTGCTAAAGCAATATCAGGAAGCGATCGAGGATCTGACCGTGGTCGTCCAAGCCGGCCAAACCGATGCCAAGACCGCGGCGGCCTATAGCCTGCGCGGTGCCGCCTATGATGCGGTTGGCCAGTACAACAACGGCAACGCCGATGAGGATAAGGCGTGCGAGCTGAATAAGGATTTTTGCAAAAAATAATGCGAGCCGCACCGGCTCAGGCAACCAAGGTCCCCACCCGCAAATGCGCTAGAAACGGCTGCTCAGGCTGACCGTAGCCGACTGCGCCATCGGGCCCGAACTCGAACTCGCCGACGCATCATAGTTGAAGCCGGCGGCCCAATTGCCGACCACATAGGCAAAGCTCGCCCCGCCGATGATCTTGTTGGGCTCAAGCGTTGGGCCCACGAGATGGAACGGCGAACCGGGCGTGGATTCGAAGCTGCCATCAATCGTGGCCGGGGTGTTTAGGAACTCGTGGCTCCAGCCGACCAGAAGTTGCGGCTGCAGATTGCCATTGTCCCAAGCATAGGTTCCCTGACCCAGCAAGCCGGCGAAGCTGCGCACGGATTTCTGGTCGGTTGGCTTCAGCGAGAGCCCGATGCCGCCGGCGCCGACCTCGCTGTAAGCGCCCTGGCGCATATAAAGCCCGTCCAGCGATATCTCGGGGATGATCTGGAATCCGCCGAGGTTTATGACGTAACCAGTCGTGAAGCCGCCCGCGGCGAGATAGTTCGACCAAATGGCTGTTGCCGAACGTGCCACGGTGCCTGCCACGATCGAGCGCCGGCTATGAAAATCGCCCAGCCCAAGATTGACCTCCGGCGTGACGAAGAATTCGCCGGTGCGCCAGCCCGCATAGGCAGACACCAGATTCCAATCGCCATTCGTCTTGGTGTCGCGGGGATGAAATTCTGTTTCCTGGCTGGAGTAGAATGTGTAGCCGACCCCGTAACGTCCGGTCTGGATGTTGCCCCATTCCACGCCCAGCGCGATACCCTGGCCCGCTCCACCATAACCCGGAGTGGTCGCCGTATCACCGGCCCTTACCATATTGTAGAATTCCTGGCTCCAGAAGCGGAACTCGTCGCGTGCACCCTGCGGAGCAGTGACCAGCGTGCGCTCGCGAGCACCGATCACGCCCGTCGCCTGATCGGTCATCGCGATCGAGAGCGCGCGAACCCCTCCGGCGACATCGGGCACTGTTGCATTGACGACGGCTTGTACCTCCGCGGCGCTGTTCAGCGACAAGAGGGCTGCGCCGAATTCGTTGTCGCCGAGCGCGGCCTTCGCCAGAGGCTCATAGACCGCTGCGACGTTTCCAGTCAGACCGAGTTGAGCAGCGCTCTTGCGTTGGAGTGTCAGGAGCAGATCGTTGGCGTTCCTGGTAATGCCGCCGTTGAAGAGGAAAGGAATGGGCTGGGCGGCCACGGCCCCGGTGAAATCGGCGAAACTCAATCCGCCGCCACTGTGGATCAATGTATATGTTCCGCTATCCGGCAGAAACGTCGACGGCGTCAAGGCCACCTTGGAGCCGGTGCGAAAGTTCACCGGGCCCGTTGCCGAAATGACCGGGGCCGCGGCGGAGTTCTTATCGAGCGCCATCTCCACCGTGCCGCCCGAACCGACAACAAGTGACGTGATCCTCGCTTTGCTGGTGCGAAAAGCGCCGCCGGTGTCGTCATCAGCCAAATGAACGTCGATCGTGCCTGCCCCCGCGGCCGTCACCGAACCTTGGACCGTCGCGTTCGCGCTATGAATGATGAGCTGGTTTCCCGCCACGCCCCCGTTCATCCCCGCAGAGCCGAAGACGATGTCGCCGATGACCGTTCCCGTATCTGTGAACGTTTGATTTGCCGAACCGTGGGAAAGATCGGCGGCAATGCCCTGTTGCGCGTTGTTGGTGAGCGTCGTGATTTGAACGGCCAACCGGCCGCTATTGTCGATGGTGGTCAGGGTCCCGGAAAGGTCGCGCACGCCATAGACGTTCAGGCTCGCAATCGAGAGGTCGGTCGTCGAGGCCACTCCCGTCACTGCACCGGGGTTGTTGAACGAGGGCAGGCTGCCGCCGGCCAATATCAGGACGCCCGTGGCATTTCCCGGCTTGTTGCCCGAGACGCCCGCAACGATCGAGCCCTCATTCCGCAGGGCCTCGGTGGAGCCGGCGCCGGCATTGATGATCGCGCCGTTGCCGATCAACAAGGCAGTGGCATCGGCGCTGGCAGCCGCGGCGGACCTCGCGAAAAGGTTGTCCGTCTCGGTTTGGGCCACGATGGTTCCCCGATTGAAAATACCGCCGGTCAACGTCACCGTATGCGCGGCAGTTCCCAATTCGCCGATTCCCAAGCCGATGGTGCTGATGCCCGGATCGTTGTCCGTCGCCCGAATAGTGCCGCGGTTGATGAAACTGAGATTCGGATTCACCGTGTCGGTCAGGATCCCGATCGTGATGTTGGTAGCGCTTGCGCCGGCAATCGAAGGCTGAATGGCAAAAGCGGGCGCCGTGCCCGAGTTCACCAGGGTCGAGGAGAACGTCGTATCCCCGGAGGCCGCGGGACCCGCATTGAGGATGCCGCCGCCCACGTTTGCGGCCACGGCGACGGCCGACCCCGACAGCGGGTCCACCTTGTCGATGGTGAAAACGTCAGTGCCGGCGACGCTGATGCCGGCAGTCGTGGAGAGCGAACCCGAAATCGAATTGAGCACGAGGATCCCGGTTGAGCCCGCGCCCGTTATCGTCGTCACAGAGCCCGCCAACAAATTCCCTGTCAGCGGCGCCTTGATGGCCACACCGATCGCATTGGCGCCATTGACAAACAGGTTTGAGCCGGTCCCCAACGTAAGGTCACCCGTAAAGGCCGAGGCACCATCCAACAACACGCCAATGTTTCCGGCGCCGCCGCCACTGGCGCTGATCACGCTGCCGGTCGTGCCTTCGCTGATGAGCGAACCGGTGAAGCCACCGACCACATGCACGGCAATGGCGCCGCCCCCGGCGAAATTGTTTGTGATCGCGCCCTGGCTGTCGATGGTGTTGTTGGAATTCAGGGTCACAGCGGCACCGGCCACATTCACTGTGATACCGACGCCACTACTGATGCCGATGTTGCCGGGCGTGTTGTTTTTCGCGGTGGCGGTCGCGACCGGGGTGGTGATGGTGCTCGTAACGGACAGATCGTCGGCCAGAGCCGGGCTGGCGATGCCAGCAAGCAGGAGACAAATGAGCGGACTGCGTTTCACGGTACCCCCCACGGAACTCGGATTTTCTCTTGATTTTCCCAAACTGGGGCACCATCGGCTGCGAACGTGCCACGAGGTTAACGATGCGGCAAGCCTAAACAATCCGCACATTGATTCGTATTAAGGGCGTATTAGGCGGGTACCCCTCAAAATGCGTGTTCGAAGACCCTTGGCGATGCCACTTCATGGATCGGGACAAGTCGCGCCGGCTGAGTTGTGCCAGGCTGACCGAAAAACAGGTCGCGGCGGCGGCGGCGCGTCATGAATTGCTCTATTCGGGCCGAGTCGGAGGCGCGCGTGCCGTCTTCGCCTTCTGCGATCTTTCCGGTCTCGACCTCTCGGGTCGCAATCTCGCCGACGCGGATTTCACGGGTGCCTATCTTGAGGAAACCAACCTCAGCGGGGCACGGCTCGATTCGGCGAGCTTTTTCGGGGCATCCCTGAAACGCGCCAATCTCGCCGGTTCGTCACTGCGCCGGGCCGACATGCGCGGCACCTCCCTCCGAGGCTCCAATCTCATCGGGGCCGACATGTACGAAGCGGATTTGCGCGAGGGCAAGATCGCGGAAAAAGGCACGTCCGGCGATCTCAAAGTGTTGCAGCACGACATCGGTCCCACCGAGATGCCCGCCGCCCTTTTGTCGGCGGCGAATCTGGAACGGGCCAAACTCTCGGGCGCCATAGCCATTCAAGCGGATTTTACCAACGCCATCATGCGCAATTGCAAGATGACGCGGGCCAATCTCCGCCGCGCCAAGCTGAGCGGCGCCAATCTCGAGAACGCGGATTTGCGCGGCTGCGACCTCGCGGGCGCGGATCTCAAAGGCGCCATTCTGGTCGGCACCAAATTCGAATTTGCGACCCTTGACGGCTCGGACATGACCGGCGTGCTGACCGATGCGTTGGCGGGCAAATCCATTGCCGATTTGCCGGACACCATTGAAACGATCCTTGCGGCCCATGCGCGTTGGGGCGAGACTTCCGGCCGTGAAGGGCGCCCAGCCGATTTCTCCGGCTTCGATTTGAGATCGCTGAAGGGATTGTCTCACGCCATATTGACCGCGCTGATTGCGCCGGAAGCGGTGTTCTATGGACTGGATTTGACCGGCGCCCGTCTACAGGGCGCCCAACTGGAAGGCGCCGATCTGCGCGGGTGCAAACTGACGGGCGCGGATTTAAGGGGCGCGAACCTGAAGGGCGCCAAACTGGCGAATGCCGATTTGCGTGACGTCAATCTGGGGCCATTGCTCATTTCCAATGACCGCCTCCTGCCGGCGCGATTGGAGCACGTGGACGCGCGCTATGCCGATTTCCGCGGCGCGGATTTGCGCCAGACGGTGCTGGCCGAATCGGACCTTGCCTTTGCAGATATGACCGGTGCGAAATTGCGCGCGACCGATTTTCGCGGCGCCATCCTTCAAGGCATCAAGCTTTCGCTCGATGGCGCGGTGGAGGCGATTTTCGACGAAACGCGCTATGACGTCGCCGCCGCCGGCTAGAGCCTTTAAGTCCCCCGCTTCAGGGCTTTGCTGAAATCCAGATTGCTCTCGGTTTCAGGCGTGCGCGCCCGGATGAACTGCCCCAATCGGTTGAGCGAAACCTTCGCTTCGGAGGCCGTTCCGGCCATCTGAAACAGATGGTGCATTCCGTCATAGACTTCGACGGACACCGGAACATTCGACGCCGCCGCGAGCTCGCCGAGGCGGCTGGCGTCGTCACGCAGGATTTCACGGCTTCCCGCATGCACCATGATGGGCGGGAAATCGCGCATGGTGCCGTAAACGGGAGATGCATAAGGATCGGCGGGGTTAGAGCCCTTGAGGTAATTGCGGGCGCTCACAAACAAGAGATCCCAAGACATCACGGAGTCCTTCTCCGCATTTTGCATGATCGACCAGCCCGACAGCGTGAGGTCCGCCCAGGGCGAGAGCGCGACGATACCGGCCGGCATCGGCATGCCCCCGTTTCGAATCGCCATCAATGTTGCAAAGGCGAGGCCGCCTCCTGCGCCATCACCGGCGAGCACGATCGATTCGGAAGGGATGCCTTTGGCGATCAGAAAGCGGTAAGCGTCCACCGCATCGCGCAAGCCGGCGGGGAACGGAAATTCCGGTGCCAAACGATAGTCGACCGAAAGGGCGGCCGCGCCACCGGCGCGGCAGAGCTTCGCGATCACGGCTCGATAAGCTTCCGGCGACCCGGAAATAAAGCCGCCGCCGTGCAAATAGAGCAGAAGCCGATGAGTCTGGGCTTCGGACACACGCACCCACTCGCCCTTGACTTGGCCGAGCTGCGCCCGCTCGACGATAAGATCGGCCGGGGCTGGGCCGAAACTCGCGGCCAACGATTCATAGTACCGGCGCACGTCACCTAAGGTCGTGGAGTGGCTCATGCGCGACTGATAAAGACGCGACAGACGGCCGGGAAAAAATGTTTGCCAGTTTTGCATGCGACTCTTCGCAAATGGCTGGATTTTTTTGAATTGTAGCGGAGCGTCGGCAAGGCCGAAAGGGCGGGAGGCAAGAGCACGGTGCATAAGAAAAGCGCGCTCCCCGGAACGGAAAGCGCGCTTCCCAAAACAGAAATATCAGGCCGCCCTGACCTTCGCGTCGATCACACGGCCTTCGGACTTGCCGTTGATAACGATGCGGCGGGGCTTCTTCTCCTCGGGCACAATGCGCTCGAGGTCGATGTGAAGCAGCCCGTTCTCGAGTTGGGCGCCTCTGACCTCGACGTTCTCGGCCAGTTGGAAGCGCCGCTCGAAGGTGCGGCCAGCGATGCCCTGATAAAGGTAACGCTTGTCGGGTGTGGTGTCCTTTTCGCCCTCGCGCTTGCCATGCACTGAGAGCACGCCTTCCTTGACCTCGACGTTCAGGTCTTTTTCGGCAAAGCCCGCGACGGCGAGCGAAATCCGATAGTGGTTCTCGTCGGTGCGTTCGATGTTGTAGGGCGGATAGGACACGCCCGTATCGTATTGGGCCACCGAGTCCAGCATATCGGCGAGCCGGTCGAAGCCGACCGTCGAACGGAAAAGCGGGGTTAAGTCAAAGCTACGCATGTCACGACCTCCTTTGAGCGAAGTGTTACAGGGGCACGCTCATCAAGAGCCAAGCCCTCAAAAACCACCGGAAGCCTTGCAGCCTTCCGATATTTTCTAGGTAGGAAGCGGGTTTTGGGTGTTCAAGGGGCGCGAATGGTTAAGGCGAGGGCACGATCAGGACCATGCGGCAGAGCGCCGATATCCAAAAAATCAACATCAAGAAACAGAGCACCGTTGTGATCTGCGCCTGACTCGCCGGCACCCCGATCGCCTGCAACAGAGTCTTGAAGAATGACCCTTCGAACGGGTTGCGGGCATCGTTCCAGCGACCAACCCGCACCAAGTTCTCGATATTGTTCACGATGGAGGCCCCGCCATTGAGCAGCCACTGAATGACGATGAGCGGCAGGAGCAGGGTGTAGATAAAAAGCGCCACCCGTGAGGGTATGAGCCAGCCCAGAGCGACATAGCCCAGGATCGCCAGATGCAAGATCAACAGCACAACGCGCAAACTGTCAAATGAAATGGCCCGACTTTCCCCTTCGGGCAGGAGTGCTGTCGCCGTCCGCGCCATATTCGTCACTCTCGATTATCCCCTTCATTCACCAAGGATAAAACGTTCAACGAACCACTTCGTTGAGGTTGGCAGTTCAATTATTGGGCAGCGGCGTTTTTGCCGCAGGTGTGAGCCTGATTCAGGCTTTAAGCGAGCGTCAGCGAGAAGAAATGGCCTAGCCCGAGCACCCAGAGGAAGAGGACAACCGAATAGCTGAGGCGATCGAGTGCGGCGGGAGTGGGCCGCATGGCAAAGAGCCAATCGAACAGCATGGCCAGATATCGGCCGTCTTCTCCATTTTCGGGGTCGCGCCAATGGCCGGTCCTGAGCCAGGTCTCGATATTGTTGATCACGCAAGATCCCTTATTCACGGCCCATTGGGTGGCCATCGCCGGCAAGAGCAACAGGTAGAGCAGCAGCCCCTCCGTGGATGAGATCAACCAACCGGCCAGCACGAAAATCGCTACCACCATATGGAATGCGAGGCAGGAAAGGCCCAACCGGTCCTTCTTGGGAGCCATTCGTTCGTGGATATCGATCAAGGCCATGATTGATCTGCTTCGTTATTCACCCCCCTACAGCCAAGAAAACGCTCCTATCCGGCTTTTTGCCGTTTCGTGGCTTTAAGATATTTTGTTGCTTTGCCTTGGAACTTTTGGCTTGCGACCGCGGGCATACGGGGCTTGCTGGGCTGGCCACGCAAATGATCATATCGCCGCCACGTGCCTCCCCTTGAGCCTCAGGAACAAATGGTGACTTCGCAATTTCGCGCGCTCACGCTGGCGACGCCAGACAAACGACATCTGCGCGGCGGGGTTTGGGAGCTCCCGGCGGGCGTGCAAAAACGCGCCATCTGCGTGGTCCTGAACGGCCACACGGAATTCCTCGAAAAATACGGCGAGGTGGCGAATGAGCTTCGCACGCGAGGTTTCGAGGTCGTGAGCTTAGATTGGCGCGGCCAAGGCGCGTCGGAGCGGGGCAGCTATGGCAATCGCGCCGGCCATGTCGGCAATTTTGAAGAATATGATTCCGACCTCGCGGCGCTCCTGCTGCAAGTGGTGGAGCCGATCCAACGCGCGCTGCCCGCGCCCGTGCCGGTAATGGCGCTCGGCCATTCGATGGGCGCGCATATCCTGTTGCGCTTCCTGCATGAGCATAAGAGGCGATTTGCCTGTGCGGTCGCCGTTGCGCCGATGCTCGACATCAACACGGGAAAATATTCGACGCGGACGACGAGCTTCATCACGGCGCTTTTCAATCTGTACAAACCCTCGACCCGTTTTGTGTTCGGCGTCGAAGAGCGCGACCCTCTCGATCTGACCTTCGAGGGAAACGCCGTTACGTCGGACCGCGGGCGTTTTGAGCGTTCGCAGGAGTTCCTGCGAGCCCAGCCTTTCCTACGCATCTTCGGGCCGACCTTTGGCTGGCTAGGCGCCGCCTTTCGCTCGATGCGCCGGATGAGAAGGAAAAGCTTCGCCGAGGAGATCACGACACCGCTTTTGGTGTTCGGCGCCGGGCGCGACCGCGTTGTGCGCACCGAAGCCATACGCGAATTCGTGACGCATCTTGCGCATGCGCGCTACGTCGAGATCGAAGATGCCGAGCACGAGATTCTGATGGAAAAGGATTCCATCCGTGCCCGTTTCTGGGCGGAGTTCGACGCCTTCATCAACGAGCATTTAGGGTCGTAGCATTTTCACCGCTTCGGCATGGACACGCGCATCACCGGCCGCGACGATATTTCCTCCGTCTGTGATCGGATCGCCGTTCCAATCGCTGACGATGCCGCCCGCGCCTTCGATGATAGGAATGACCGCCGCGACATCCCAGCGTTTGAGATCCGTCTCGATCACCAGATCGACGAAACCCATCGCTATCAAGCCATAGGCATAGCAATCGCCGCCATAGCGCGAGAGGCGGCAGGCGCGTTCGACGCGGAAATATTGTTCGCGTTCCTTGACCCCGAAATGCAGCATCGGATGGGTCGTGCAAATCACCGCATCGCCAAGCGAGGCGCAGGCCCGTGTGCGCAGATCGAAGGCGCCCCCCGCGTGGGAAAAGATCGTTTGAGCGTCCGTGCCGACGAAACGCTCGCGCAGGAAAGGCTGATCCAGGACGCCGAGCACGGGCTTGCCACAATGTTCCAGGGCGATCAGCGTTCCCCAGAGCGGCTGACCGGCGATGAAGGCGCGCGTCCCATCGATCGGGTCGAGCACCCAGCGAAAGTCGCTTGTGCCGGGAACTTCGCCGAATTCTTCGCCAAGAATGCCGTCCTGCGGATAATGCGCGCGGATCAATCCGCGTATCGTCTCTTCGGCGCGCCGATCCGCTTCCGTCACGGGATCGTAGAAACCCACCGGTCCTTTGTCCGTGACATCGATGCGCTTGCGGAAATAGGGGCGGATCAATTCGCCCGCCGCATCGGCGAGCCGATGCGCGAAGGCAAGGCGAGAATCGATTCCCTCGGTCATTTGGCTCTTACGTAATAATTTGCGGCAAGAGCGGGACCGTCTCTGGCCGCACCGGGGTTGGTGTTGCGGAACTCATCCGCAGTCAATCTATCGATGGTGCGGGTTTGCGATGTGCCTTCCGCGTTGGGATAGGTGCTCGCCTGGATATTGAAGGTCAGAGTCTTCTTCTGCTCATCCACCGTATAGGTGCCGAACAAGGCAAGCGTGCCCTGCACGATGGCTTTGTTGTCCGCATCGGTTCCGGCGAGGGGATTGTTCGAGGCGATCCGCGGCAAGCCGCCCGAGACATGGACCTGGGAAAAATGGCCGTCTGCGGTGAAGATCAGCATGCCCTTGGGGTGATCACCAAAGGGCAGGGTCTTCTTGCCGTCCGCCGTGGTGATTTCGGCGATGACAAATTGCCATGTGCCGACGAGCTGCTCGCGCATCGTCTTGGCTGGCTGCGCAGCCGCGCTGCCGGTCCAAAGCCCAGCGGCGAGAAATGCCGCGAAAAACGCCACGCCTTGCATGGTGCTTCTCCTCAATAGTTCGCACGCCATCCTACCAAAAGCGGCCTAGTGTGGTGGATTTGAAGTTCCTAGGATTTCCATGGCATCCACGTTTAGGAACTTCAAATCCGAAAACCATACTAGATTCAATAAAATGCTAGTGTGGCTTTGAATCCGAAATTCGCTCGGAGCGTTGCCCAAGCACTTACGAATTTCGGTTTCGCCACACTAGAAAAAACTATCGTAAGAAGACTCACTCCGCTTCCGCCTTCGCCCTTTTGCGCAAATGGGGCATCAAAGCGCGTTTGCGCAGACGGATAGACTTGGGCGTCACCTCGACCAGCTCGTCGTCCTGAATGTAGGCGATAGATTGCTCCAGGGTGAGCGGCATCACCGGCGTCAGGCGGATCGCTTCGTCCTTGGAATGGGTACGAATATTGGTGAGCTGTTTCGCGCGCAGGGGATTCACATCCAGGTCATTGTCACGCGAGTTTTCGCCCACGATCATGCCTTCGTAGACGCGCGTGCCGGGAAGGATGAAAAGCTTTCCGCGCTCTTCGAGATACCAGAGAGCATAGGCTACCGCCTCGCCGTCATTGGTCGAAACGAGCACGCCGTTGCGCCGCCCCTCGATCGGTCCCTTATAGGGTGCGTAGCCATGGAACATGCGGTTGATGACGCCGGTGCCGCGCGTGTCGGTGAGGAACTCGCCATGATAGCCGATGAGCCCGCGCGAGGGCGCGTAGAAGATGAGCCGGGTCTTGCCCGCCCCCGTCGCGCGCATATCCTGCATCTCGCCTTTTCGCTGCGAGACCTTTTCGATCACCACACCGGCATAGGGTTCGTCGACATCGATGGTCACTTCCTCGATCGGTTCGAGGCGCTCTCCGGTCACCGAATCGTTCTGATAGAGCACGCGCGGACGCGAGATCGCCAGCTCGAAGCCTTCCCGGCGCATGGTCTCGATCAGCACACCCAATTGCAGTTCGCCGCGACCTGCGACCTCATAGGCGCTTTCCCCCGTTTCGCGCACATGTATCGCGACATTGCCTTCGGCTTCGCGAAGCAGCCGGTCGCGGATGACCCGGCTCTGCACCTTCTCGCCTTCGCGCCCCGCAAGCGGGGAATCATTCACCGTGAGCGTGATGGCGAGGGTCGGAGGATCGATCGGATGTGCGGGCAGAGGTGTATCCACCTCGATGTCGCACAGCGTGTCCGCCACGGTCGCATCCTGAAGCCCCGCGATCGCCACGATGTCGCCGGCTTCGGCCCGTTCGGTCGGCACCCGCGCCAGCCCGCGGAAGGAAAGCAGCTTGGTCGCGCGCGCCCGCTCGATGACGCTGCCGTCGCGCGACAGGGCCTTGATGCCGCGATTCATCGTGATGGCGCCCGATTCGATGCGCCCCGTCAGCACACGCCCAAGATAGGGGTCGGCCTCCAGCGTCGTCACCAGCATGGCGAAAGGATAGGCATCCCCTGCGCGTTCCATTGGCTTGGGCGAAGGAACGTCGGCAACGATGCGCGCGAACAAAGGCGATAGGTCCTTGCGCTCGTCCTTCAGATCGCCCACCGCCCAACCCTGGCGGCCCGACGCATAGAGCACATGGAAATCGAGCTGATAGTCATTGGCTTCCAGCGCGAGGAAAAGGTCGAAGATCTCTTCCAGCGTCTCATGGGCGCGCGCGTCCTGCCGGTCGATCTTGTTGATCACGACGATCGGCTTCAGACCGATCTTCAGGGCCTTGGACAGCACGAATTTCGTTTGCGGCATCACCGATTCGGCGGCGTCGACCAGGAGAACGACGCCATCCACCATGGAGAGGATGCGCTCGACCTCGCCGCCGAAATCCGCATGACCGGGCGTGTCCACGATATTGATGCGAGTGGCATTCCATTCGACGCTGGTGCATTTGGCCAGAATCGTGATGCCACGCTCGCGTTCCTGATCGTTGGAATCGAGCGCACGCTCCTGAACATTTTGGTTGTCCCTGACCGCGCCGGACTGTTTGAGGAGCTGATCGACAAGTGTGGTCTTGCCATGGTCCACATGGGCGATGATGGCGATATTGCGAATGTCCATGCGAACCTGGGGCAAAGGGGGTCGGGGCTTATATAGGCGCGATTGCGACGGGGCAATGGTACAGCCTTAACGCCAAGCTCGGGCCTGTTCCCGTATTGGCCTCTCCGAAGTACCGCAAAATCAGCCCGCCGGCACAAGATTGGCGAGAAATTGCTCGGTGCTGGCGCGCCAGGAGCGTGTGAGCGCAAAGGCCCGGCAGTCTTCGCGGCGGATCGTCAGGGCATTGAGGCAGGCCGCGTGCAAATCCTCGTCCAGCGCGGCGATGGATGAATCGCAAAGCACGTCCAGGGGACCCTGCACCGGATAGGCCGCCACCGGCGTGCCGGAGGCCAGTGCCTCCAACAGCACCAACCCGAACGTATCGGTGCGGCTTGGAAAGACGAAGACATCGCTCGAGGCATAGATGCGCGCGAGCTCATCGCCCGTTTGCGGCCCAAGAAATCGCGCCGCCGAGAAGCGCGCCTCCAACTCTGCGCGCTGCGGCCCCTCGCCTACCACCAGCTTGGTGCCCGGAAGATCCAGCGCAAGGAAGGCTTCGACGTTCTTCTCGACCGCGAGCCGGCCGACATAGAGGAAAACCGGGGGCGAAGAGCCAGCGCCAAACACGTAAGAATCGCCCCTCGCGCCGGGCCTGAACTGGTCGGCATCGACGCCGCGCGACCACAGCAGCATATTGGCAAAGCCATGCGCTTCCAATTCGCGCTTCAAGGAAAGCGTGGAAACCATGGTCGCAGAAGCGGGCGCATGAAAACTTCTGAGCGCGCTATAGACGGCGCTCTCCGGAATGAAGGGAAACCGCGCATGCACATAATCCGGAAAACGGGTGTGGAAGGACGTGGTGAAGGAAAGTCCGCGCTCAAGACAGATCGCGCGGGCCGATAGACCCATGGTTCCTTCGGTCGCGATATGGATCGCATCGGGCAGGAAATTGTCGATGGCATCGAGAATGGTCTGACGCGGGAAGAGCGCCAAACGAATTTCCGGATAGGTCGGAAGCGGCAGCGTCGTGTGATTCTCGGCTGTTGCGTAACGCACCTTGTGACCCATCAGGTCAAGCTGGCGTCCGAGCATTTCGAGCGTGCGTACGACGCCATTGACCTGCGGGGCCCAGGCATCGGTGACAATCAGAATCTTCAAAGATTTCCCGAATCCAGCCCTGGCGCGAGAAGATGCGCGCGAGCCCGCATCGGCTTTCGTATCCATGCCCAGCATCATCGCCGCTTCAAGCAGCCACGTAGTCGGGAGGGACATGGGTCATTTCCCTCGAGACGAGTTCATGTTCGGTGGCTACTTTCGTCCACTCGACGATCTCCAACCGGCCGCGCGCATCTTCGACAAGCGCGGTGCAGCTTTCAACCCAATCCCCATCATTGCAATAAAGAATACCGTCAATCATCTTTGTTTCCGCGTGGTGGATATGGCCGCAGACAACGCCGTCCAGGCCGCGGTTTTTCGCCTCCCGCGCCAGCACATGCTCAAAGCTGGAGATGTAGGAGACGGCATTCTTTACCTTGCGTTTCAGATAGGCCGAGAGCGACCAATAAGGCAGGCCAAAACGCCGGCGGGCGCAGTTAAAGGCATCGTTGAGGACCAGAGCCAGGGTGTAGGCGCGGTCGCCGAGGAGGGCCAGCCAGCGTGCACAGGTGATGATCGCGTCGAAATGATCGCCATGGATCACCAGCAGCGCTTGTCCATCGGCGGTCTGGTGAATGGCTTCGCGCTTCAGTTCGACCCCGGCGAACACGAGCCCGCAATATTTGCGGACGTCTTCATCGTGATTGCCGGGGATGTAGATGACGCGGGTGCCGTGCTCGACCTTGCGCAGGACCAGGTCCACAACGCGGCTGTGCTCCGGGCTCCAGAACCAGCCCTGTTTGAGCGCCCAGCCATCGATGATGTCGCCGGCAAGGTACAGAGTGCGGCACTCATGATGGGTGAGAAAATCCGCTAACAGGTCAGCCTTGCAGCCTCGGGTGCCCAGATGGATGTCGGAGATGAAAATGGTTCGATAGTGCCGCTTGCGGTGGGGCGTAGGACGCGACGCAACGCGGGGCCGGCTCGTCGCCGTTGAAGGCACATCCAAGCAGTTGTGCATCGGCGACTCATTTTCGCTTGCCACGCGATCTGCCTGCCCGTCGGATGTGAATCCTTGATGGCGGTTCCATCACGGTTTGGTAGAGCCACTCTGATGGTTAAGGCTCTCTTGCGGGAATATTGCGATGTTGTTGCTGCGACGCAACATTCCACTCAAGTCGCCGTTCCATCAATCATTTCCCGCAAAATTTCTTGTAGAATTCCCACCAACCTGCGCCAAAATGACGCTTGATTTCGCATATGCAGCAAAGCATATTGTTGCGGTGCGGCATTGCTTACTCCTCCTGCATGTCGCTTGGCCCCCTCCCGGGGCGTTTCCTCCCTAACTTGGCCGCCCTTCGGGGCGGCCATTTTTCTTGGGCAAGAGGGCTCTAGGCCCGGTTACTCGGCGGCCGCCTGACGGCGGGCGAGCGTCATCCAGGAGCCGCCAATAAGACGGGCGACAAAACGGCGGAGCCGGTCCTGGCAATGGCCAAAGCCGGCGGTCTTGGACATTCTGGCTTCGTCCAGATAGAGCGCGCGGTTGACTTCGATCTGGAGGGCGTGGACTCCGGATTCGGGCTTTCCGTAGAGATTGGTGGTGTATCCCCCCGCATAGGGTGCGTTGCGCGTAACGGAAAAGCCCAACTCGGCCAGGGCGCGCTGGGCATCGATAATCAGCTCTGCCGCGGCTGCCTCGCCGTAACAATCCCCGATGACGATATCGGTGCCGCGCGAGGTCGGCGGCATGGAATGGCAGTCGATGACGATAGCGATGCCATAGAGTGCCCGGGTTTCGGCGACCAGCTTTGCCAGGGCCGCATGATAGGGCCGGTAGAAGGTCTCCAGCCGGAACGCGACTTCGCGCGCCGGCAGACGCATGCCGTAGATCTCAACGCCGTCGCGCACGATACGCGGAATCACGCCCAGGCCCGCTGCCACACGCGGCGTTCGCGGCCCGACGGAAGAGGCAAGAGGCGCATCGAACATGTGTGGATCGATTTCGCCCGAAGCCCGGTTGACATCGACAAAGGCACGCGGGAAGCGGGCTGTGATCAAGGGCGCGCCAAGCTCAGGCGCGGCCGAAAAAAGCTCATCCACAAAGGCGTCTTCGGATTTGCGCAAGGTGACCGGATCGAGCCGGCTCTGCCGGGCGAAGCTCGCAGGGTAAAGGCTACCGCTATGGGGAGAAGCGAAGATGAAAGGGGCCGCCTGGCGCTCGGGTAGCGACAGCGCGATTGGCTGGGCGCGCAGATTCTCCAGTGCCGGATCGCCGCTCATACCGGCAATCGCCGCGCCCGACAGGTATCCGCTTTCGTCTCCGCTCATGTCGCGCTCAAGGGTCCGTTTCCCCAATCAATCATCGAATCAGGCGACGGATCAAGACCAGGCCCTGTTACCATCCGCCTCACCGCCATGTCCTCGGGAAGACAAATCGGCCAGGCCGGCTGGCCCTATTAACTGGCGTTTACGCATTAGGCTTTATAAAGATGCGTGCAAGCGTTCCGGGCGGGGGCCCATGGCCAGAATCCTTCTTGCCGAAGATGACGAGTCCTTGCGGCGGTTTCTGGCCGCGGCCTTGGAACGGGCTGGCCATGCCGTAACCTCGTTCGGCGATGGCGCGGCGGCCTATGAATGCCTCATAAAGGCACGCTTCGACCTCCTTCTATCGGACATCGTCATGCCCGGCCTCGACGGCATCGAGCTGGCCAAACGCGCGGCCGACCTCTACCCCGCGCTTAAGATCATGTTCATCACCGGCTTTGCCGCGGTGGCCCTCCATCCTGCCGCCGAGACTCCGAAACATGCCAAGGTTTTGTCCAAGCCGTTCCATTTGCGCGAATTGGTGCAGGAAGTAGACCGCATGATTGCGGCTTAGGGCCCTTTTCCGATCGGAAAACGGCCCCACTTTCGATGGTTGCATTTTCTGAGGCGAACCGCCCCGCGTGCTTCGCACGCAGAAATACCTAATGGCGCGCAGAGCGCGCCGGGCACTTCGCCGGAAAATGCTTTTAGGGCCGCCTTGCCAGGTTCGCTGACGCGACGGTATAGAGGCGGCCTGCTGAACATGGGCGCGTAGCTCAGCGGGAGAGCACTACGTTGACATCGTAGGGGTCGCATGTTCGATCCATGCCGCGCCCACCATCGCCTTCGCTGCTTGGCGCGAAACCGCTTGGAGTATCGTCGCGCACAGCCAGCTCAGGCGAAGACCACCTGTTGAGAGTGACGGATGAACGTACACGAAACTCAACGGGTTTCCGCAGCTTCGCGCCTCGACCGGCTGCCGATCTTTTCCTTCCATCGCCGGATGATGTGGCTCTTGAGCTTCTGTTTCTTTTTCGAGCTCGCCGACATCAACATTTTCGCCTTCTCCGCACCGGCGATCCGCGCCCAATGGGGCATTTCCATCGCTACGATCGGCCTGATCACCTCGGCGACGTTCTTCGGCATGTTCATCGGCGCCACAACGGGCGGATGGTTTGCTGACCGGATGGGGCGCAAACGCGCCCTGAACATCGCGGTTGTCTGGTTCAGCCTGTTCTCGTGGTTGAACGCTTTTGCCTGGGAGCCGATCAGTCTGTTCGGCGCGCGGCTGTTCACCGGCATCGGGCTCTCCGCGATGACCGCCATCGGGATCACCTATATCGCCGAAATGTATCCGGCGCGCGCGCGCGGAACGTTTCAGGGTTGGGTCATGGGCATTGGGCTTTGCGGGATTCCCGCTGCGGCTCTGGTCGCGCGCCTTCTCGTTCCGGCGTTTCCCTTCGGCTGGCGGCTGGTATTTCTGTGGGGAGGAAGTGCGGTCATCTTTCCATGGCTCGCGCGCAGCCTAGAAGAATCGCCGCGCTGGTATGAAAAGCGCGGCCAATTCGCCGCCGCGGACGAAGCGCTGGCACGCATCGAACGCGCGGCAACGCGCGAGGCAGGTCCACTGCCGCCACCCGACCCCTTGGTGGTGGCGCCGCGCGAGGGGCGTTTCCGCGAGCTCCTAGCACCGCGCGTGTTGCCGCGCACCTTGATGCTGATGACGGCATGGATCTTTCAGACCATGTGCTTTTACGGGTTCTCCGCCTGGGTCCCGACGCTTCTGGTCGAGCATGGGTTCGAGCTAACGGAGTCGCTGACTTGGGCCTCCGCCATCCAACTCCTCGGCGTGCCCGGCGCGTTCATCGCAGGCTTCATTTCGGACCGCTGGCAACGCAAATATTGGATCACGCTCCTTGCGGTATTCATCGCGACTTGTGGGATTCTTTATGGGCTGACCTTTGAGACCATCTTCATCGTCACCTTCGGTGGCTTGATGACGATGGGCATACAGGCGTTCGCGCCCATCCTCTATGCCTACACGGCCGAATGCTTCCCAACCGAGATCCGCAGCTCGGGCACCGGATTCACTTACGGCATCGGCAGACTTTCCAACGCCTTCGGGCCGCTAATCATCGCCTTCCTGTACGCGACCTATGGCTATCAGAGCGTGTTCGTGTACATCGCCGCATGCTGGCTGCTTGTGGCGGCCGCCGTCGGGCTGACGGGGCCGCGCACAAAGGGCAAGATTTTGGCCTAGATGTGGAGCCTCAATAGGTTGTTCCCAGTTAGGCCGAGTCTGCTGATGGGGGTTTTATCATTGATGCCGCCGTGCGGACGATGCCAATTGTAGGCGTGGAGCCATCGTGGGAGTTCGGCGGTTCGCTGATCGGAATGATGGT
>DASQIQ010000432.1:0-7090 GCA_035631495.1 Micropepsaceae bacterium | reverse complement strand
GATATCGCAGGCCGTCACCTCATAACCGTGTTTGACGAGGTGCTTGACCATCGCCAAACCCATCCGTCCGACACCGATAACGCCAACCTGCTCCATGTTTCTTGGTCTTCCCTCCCGTTACACGTCGCCGCGATAGATCTTGGCCGCCGCGTCTTTCGAGACATAACCTTCCGCAATGTCTTGCAACACAGCCTCGCGGGCGCGCTTCGAAGGGTCACCGTAGCCGCCCCCGCCAGCCGTCTGCAGCAGAAATCGCTCGCCCGCTTTCATATCGTAGCGGCCCGAAGCGCCGGTCTCGCGTTCCTCCCGCGTGCCGAGCTTGATCACGAACCGTGCCCGGCTGCCCGATTGGCCGCCATCCAGTCCTTGCGGCGGGAATTTTGTCTTATCGAAGCGCCGGATGATCGTCGCATCTTCCAGCAGCTCATATTCGCGCAGCAGGCTCAAGCCTCCTCGCCAGCGCCCGGCGCCGCCCGAATCGGGCACGATGTCGAACCGCGCGACATGGCAGGGATATTCGGATTCCAGGATCTCGATGGGCGTGATGTGCAGATTGGAAAGATGCGTCGCGGTTCCGGTGGCGCCGTCATGGCCCATGCCCCCGCCATAGGCCGATCCGATGATCTCATATTGGATGGCGCCGGTTTTGCTCCAGGCGATGCTGAGGGCGCTGGATGAGCCGGCATTGGCGATGGCGCGGTGGGGGTGGAAATGGGCCAGCGCCTCCAGGATCACGTCGACGAGCTTGAGATTGACCATCTGATAATTGGACACCGGCGCGGGCGGTTCGGCATTGGTGACCGTGCGCGGCGCCAGGATCAGTCGGATCGCGTCGCTCATGCCGTCATTGAATTGCAGCGAGGGATCAAGACATCCGATGAGGCAATAGAACACACAGGCTTCGATCATGGATGGGCGCAGATTGATCGGCCCTTTGGCTTGCGGCGCGCTGGCGGAGAAATCGAATGTGGCCAGGCCATCCTTCAGCGTGATGGTCACGGCCAACTTCACCGGTTTGTCGACCTCGACGCCGTCGCTGTCCAGAAATCCTTCGGCCGAGGCCGTTCCTTCGGGCAGACGCCGGATGGCGGCGCTAAGGGCGTCGCCTGCG
This sequence comes from Micropepsaceae bacterium, assembly GCA_035631495.1. Lineage (GTDB taxonomy): Bacteria > Pseudomonadota > Alphaproteobacteria > Micropepsales > Micropepsaceae > CAIYRG01. The sequence continues at coordinate 5,979 of DASQIQ010000432.1, read as the reverse complement.
CCTTTGAGGATCGCGCCGAATGCGCCGGTGACGGTCGCGGCGCGGAAGCGCGCGCACAATTCCTTCACCCGGGTCACGCCCATCTGCGTCACGGCGATCTGCGCCCTCATATCGCCGCGAACAAGCTCGGGTTGCCGGCTGTTGGCCAGGATGATGCGTTCGACATCGGCAAGGAACGTCCCCGCATCCCAGATTTTGACGGGCGGGATAAGGATGCCCTCGTGGTACATCTCGGTCGCATTCGCCGAGGTTGAGCCCGCGACAGTACCGCCGACATCGGCCTTGTGCGCGATCGAACCCGAGAAGCCGACCAGTTCCCCGCCGACAAAGATCGGCGCCACGAAGGCCATGTCGGAAACATGCGGCAGACCGCCTTCATAGGGATGGTTGCAGACGAAGACGTCGCCGTCTGCGATGCCGTTTTCGCCGCCGCCATAGGCCTTCAAGATATGGGCGACGAGGTGTCGATAGACGGGCGCATGAAAGAACATCGGGGGCGCCGTGATGAGGCGCCCATTGCGGTCCAGGATCACGCAGCTGAAATCTCGCGACTCGCGGATGATGGTGGAATAGCCCGAGCGATAGAAATGATAATGCATCTCGTCGGTCAGGCTGGCGATCTTGTTGCGTAAGATTTGGATCGTGATCGGGTCCATGGTCACGATTCCTTCTGCAGGACAAGGTTGCGCCAGCCATCGACATTCGCCTTCCAGCCGCGCGGGATCACCGTCGTGGCGTCGAATTGCTCAATGATCGCAGGCCCCGCGATGAAAGCGCCGATGTCGAGCCGGTCACGCTCATAGAGCAGCGCCTCCGTCGGGCTCACGCCGTCGAAATAGACTGCGCGAGCGCCCTTGATCGCCGTTTCGAGTCGAGTGGGCGCTTGCAGCGACACGTCCTCGCGCGGCTGATATTTCGGGACCGTGACGCGCAGCCTCAAGCGATAGCTCACCACTTCGACCGCGCGTTCCTTGGCGGCATGACCGTGGACTTGGGCATGATTCTCATCGAATCGATCGCGCACCGCAGCGAGCGAGTCGCCCGTAAGCCGGTCGCGATAGAGTCCTTCAAGCGATGTGCGAAGCTCATAGCCTTGCCCGGCATAGCGCAGATCGAGCTCGCGTGTGAGCGAAGCATCGGCAGGGTTTAGATGTTCGGCGGCAAGTTCGGCGCAGGCTTTTTTCTCAAGCTCGCCGAAAATCGCCTCGGCATGATCCGGCGTGGTTACCGCCAGGGGCTTCAGCTCCGAACGAATATAGTCATGCACGACATCGGTACATAGCAGGCCCAGCGCGGAGAAGGCGCCGGGCCGCGGCGGCACCAGGATGCGCGTCATGCGGAGTTCCTCTGCGACCGCGGCGGCATGGACGGCTCCGGCGCCACCAAAGGGGAGGAGCGTAAACGCCGTGAGATCGACACCGCGCTTGGCGGCAAAGACGCGAATTTCGTCCGCCATGCGCATATCGACGATCCGCCGAATGCCGGACGCCGCCTGCTGCGCGCTCATCTTCAACGGGGAGGCGATATGAGTCGCAATTGCGCGTTCCGAAGCCGCACCATCGAGTCTTTGCGCGCCTCCAAGAAAATAATCGGGATTGAGAAAGCCGCAGACGATATCCGCGTCGGTCACCGTCGGTTTGGTCCCACCGCGGCCATAGCATGCCGGTCCGGGGTCGGCCCCGCCGCTCTCTGGGCCAACGACCAGGAATCCGCCGCCATCTATCGCGGCGATCGAACCACCACCCGCGGAGATCGACGTCATGTCGAGAGCCGGCACGTCGAGCTGACGGCGCGCGATGGTTCCCTCGGTGACCTCGAGCGGCGCACCGCCTTCGATGAAGGCGATATCCGCGCTCGTGCCGCCCATGTCGAGTGTGACGAGACCGCTTCTGGCATCGGCGGCGGCGAGATAGGCGCTGGCTTGCGCGCCAGCCGCGGGACCAGAGAACAGCGTGTGCACGGTCTTTCCGCCCTCAATGCCCGCACTGAACGGCATCACGCCGCCATTCGACTGCATGAGGAATTTCTGCGGCGTGACAACGCCGATCTCATCCAGCCCCTTGCCGAGATGAGCGAGATAGTGAACCAGCACCGGCTCGAGATAGGCGTTGAGCAGCGTGCTCGACAGGCGCGGCCATTCGCGAATGCGAGGAAGGACTTCACTGGAAAGGGAAACATTCACGCCGGGGAATTCCTCCCGGATCAATCTACGCGTTTCGGATTCATGTGCGGGATTGGCGAAAGAGAACAGGTAGCAAATCGCGATCGACTCGACGCCCGCCTGCTTCAACTCACGCGCGGCCCGCCGGACCGCATCGCGGTCGAGGTGCAAAAGCACATTGCCGGCGCGATCGGTCCGTTCAGGGATTTCCCTGGTCAGGCTTTGCGGCGCGATGGGCACCGGCTTGGCATAGAAATATTCGAACACGATGCCGTCACGGGCCTGGTTCTGGACCTCCTGCACGGCGCGGTAGCCCTTGGTGATCAGGAGTCCCACTTTGGCGCCGCGCATCTCGAGCAGCGCATTGGTGGTGATCGTCGTGCCATGCCCGAAGAACGCGATGTCCTTGGGATCGATGCCGCGCGCCACAAAATTGGCGATGCCATCCAGAACCCCAAGCGCCGGATTCTTGGGCGTGCTCGCCACCTTCTCGACCAGAAGCTCACCGGTGCCGGAATCGAGCAGCACCAGATCGGTATGGGTGCCGCCCACATCGACCCCCAAGCGGTATTGCGGGCGCTTTGCGCTCAACGAATGATCCTGTGCCGGGCGCGTTTGCGCGCGCATATGCTTCTTTGTACCGTCCTTTGCGGATCATTGGGAGGAATCCATGCGGCAGGCGCTTCTCGGATTCGCTCTCGTCGCCGGCCTTGCCAGCACACCCGCCGCGGCGGCGGAAATTTATGCCAGCCATCCGATCACCATTGTCATGGGAATGTCCGCCGGCGGGATCGCCGACGTCACCACGCGTCTCTATGCGAACGCCGTCTCCAAAGAACTCGGCCAGCCGATCAGGATCGACAACAAGCCCACCGAGGGCGGAGCCACTGCGGCGGCAGCCGTGCAGAATGCCGCGGCGGACGGCTACACGCTGCTCGTCATTTCGGGTGCGCAACACGCTTCCCTGCCCGCTTTGCAAGCCGTTCCCTATCAGCCGGTCAGCGGTTTTGCGCCGGTCACCACGCTATTCACCATGGTCAATTTCCTTGCCGTTCCCGCCGGCAGCCCGGCACATTCCATCGCCGAATTGCTCGAACTCGGCCGCAACAAGCCCGGCGGGCTCGTCTTCGGCTCGTCGGGCCTGGGTTCGACCTCGCATCTGACGGCGGCGAGGCTCGGACAGTCGGGAAATTCCCCCATCAAACCGATTCACTATGCGGGCGCGGCCCGATGATCGGCGATCTGATCGCCGGAAGGCTCGACTTCACTCTGGTCTCGGCCACCGTCGCCAAGCCCTATCTGAGCCAGGGCCGGCTGAGGCTGCTGGCCGTCGATGCGGAGGAGCGCTGGCCCGACCTCCTCACAGTGCCGACTTTGCGTGAGGCGGGCGTCAATCAGCCCAAAGTGGCGAGCTGGTTCGCCCTGGCAGCTCCGGCGGGAACGCCGGAACCCGTCATACGCAGGCTGCACGACGCCTTCGCGAAAGCCGCGCGTGATCCGGCCCTGGTAAAGGGCCTGCGCGACAATGGCGCGCTCGTCACCATCAATTCGTCCGAGGCGACGAAGGCGATGCTGGCAGACGAGGTGGTCCAGACCGCCGCTCTGGTTCAATCTTTGAACCTGCGGCAATGATGATGGGGTTTGCCGGTTGTTGCCGGGCGCGCTAACCCTTATTCGCTGACCCTGAAATACACAGCCATGCGAGATGCGACATGAAGCTTGCCGATCAGGTAGCGATCATCACCGGGGCGGGGCGCAATATCGGTGAAGAGACCGCGAAACTGTTCGCCGCGGAAGGCGCATCCGTCGCAGTCGTCGATATGGACCGTGCCCGAGCCGATAAGGTGACGGACGCCATCATTGCGGCTGGGGGAAAAGCGAAGACCTATATTTGCGATGTCGCCCAAGAAGACCAGATCATCGCCACGGTCAAAGCGGTGGCGGCGGACTGGGGCCGGCTCGATATCCTCATCAACAATGTCGCCATCTCCGACAACAAGCACCTCTTCGACATCACCAAAGCCGAATGGGACCGCGTCTTCGCGATCTGCCTCACCGCGCCCATGCTGTTCAGCAAATATGCCGCCAAAGCAATGATCGACGGCGGACGCGGCGGTAGAATTGTCAATGTCAGCTCCACCTCGGGCCATTATGGCCGCTCGCGCGCCATCGCCTATACCGCGGCGAAAGCGGGCGTCATCAACCTGACCCGCTCGCTCGCCATTCAGCTGGCGAAATACAATATCCGCGTGAATTGTGTGGTGCCGAACAAGATCGGCTCGCCCGTCGGCAAGGACGAGTTCAATCCGGACCGCAAAGTGGTAAATCTGCGCAACCGTCCGGGGGAGCCCATCGATCTGGCGCGCGCCATGTTGTTCCTGGTGTCCGACGATTCGGATTTCGTCGCGGGAACGGAGCTGTTTGTGGATGGCGGCTGCGCTGCCATGATGCCCGGCGAGCCCTGAACCGTCGCGCAAGGCGCCGAAGGAGATTTGTCGCATGAGCAAAAAGGCCGAACCACCACGGCGCGCCTATCCCGATCTTCACGACCATATCGCCGCGCTGGAAAAGGCCGGGCAGCTTATCCGCGTCGATCGTCCGATCAACAAGGACACGGAGATGCATCCGCTGGTGCGATGGCAGTTCCGCGGCGGGTTGAAGGAAAGCGAGCGCAAGGCATTTCTGTTCCCCAATGTCGTGGACAGCAAGGGCAAGCACTACGACATTCCGGTGATCGTCGGCGGCCTGGCCGCCAATCGTGAGATCTATCGCATCGGACTTGGCTGCGAACTCGACAAAATCGATGAAACCTGGGCGCGCGCAACAGCTGCGCCGATCCCGCCGCGTGTGGTCGAGAATGCGCCCTGCCATGAGATCGTCATCACGGGCGATGAGCTAGACAAAGAGGGACAGGGTCTGGACGGTATTCCGGTGCCCATCTCGACACCAGGTTGGGACAACGCGCCCTATACGACGCTGTCGCAATACATCACCAAAGACCCCGATACCGGCGTCCAGAACATGGGCAATTACCGCGGCCAGGTCAAAAGCCGCCGCCGCCTGGGCATGAACCCGTCGCTGGAACTGCGGCCCGGCATCTATACGCATTGGCTCAAATACAAGAAGCGCGGTGAGAAGATGCCGGCGGCGGTCGTTCTGGGCGCCCCGCCGGCGATTACCTTCGTCTCCACGCAGAAGATTTCCGAAAGTCTCGATGAATTGGACGTCGCGGGTGGGCTGGTCGGCTCGCCGATGAACGTCGTCAAAGCCATCACCGTCGATCTGATGGTGCCGGCCGAGGCCGAGATCGTCATCGAGGGTTTCATCGACACCGAATGGCTGGAGCCCGAAGCGCCGTTCGGCGAATCCCACGGCCATGTGAATTTGCAGGAATACAACGCCTATATGGATGTGACCGCGATCACGCGGCGCAAGGATGCCGTGCTCACCTCGATCATCAGCCAGGTGACGCCGAGCGAATCCAGCCTGATCAAGCGGGTGTCGCTCGAGCCCTTGCTGTTGCAGAGCTTGCGCGAGGGCCTGGGCATCAAATGCGTCAAGCGTGTGTCGCTGCACGAGCCGCTGACCAATCTTCGCAAGCTCGTCATTCTGCACATCGAGAAGAACTCTCCGCGCGTCGAAATCTGGCGCGCGATGTACGGCCTCGTCTCGCAGCACCGCGCAATCGGCAAATATGTCATCGCGCTGGACGAGGACATCGATCCCGAAAACATGGACGCGGTATGGTGGGCCCTCTCCTATCGCTGCAATCCGGCGATCGACATGGAGGTTCTGCGTCACCGCGACCAGGGGCACGG
>DASQIQ010000431.1:0-2833 GCA_035631495.1 Micropepsaceae bacterium | reverse complement strand
TGATCTTCGAACTGGTGTTCCCGTGCGGGATCCTTGCCGCGTCCTTGCTCGGATTGTGGATGGTGCCGGTCTTCGGCTGGCAATCCCTGTTCTTCGTCGGCGCGATTCCCTCGGTGCTCGTGCTGTTCCTCCAGCGCATGTTGCCGGAAAGCCCGCGCTGGCTCGCGGCACGAGGCCGCTACGCGGAAGCCGAAGCCGCGCTGCGCGTAGTCGAGGCCGGGACCGAGAAGGCCTTGGGCCGCAAATTGCCGGCGCCGGAGCGCGCCGTCATGGCGCCGTGCAAGCGCTCATCCCTATCCGATCTGTTCGGGCCGCTCTATCTTCGCCGCACGCTGGTTGTCTGGGTGATGTGGTTCGCCACCTATTTCGTCAATTATGGCCTGGCGACCTGGATGCCGACTCTGTACCGGACGATCTTCCATCTGCCGCTTGACGTAGCGCTGCGCTATCAGCTCATCACCAATGTGCTGACGCTGTTTTCGAGCTTCACCTGCGCGATGCTGATCGATCTGACCGGACGGCGCGCCTGGTTCGTGGGCGCGTTCGCCTGTTCGGCGGCGGCGCTGCTGACGCTTTGGTATATCGGTCCGACCACCCCGGGGCGCGTGCTTCTGCTCGGCACGCTCAGCAATATGTGCGTGGGGACAATGTCGCTCGCGGTCTATCTCTATACGCCGGAGCTCTATCCGACGCGGACCCGCGCGCTTGGCGTCGGCGCGGCGACGGCGTGGCTGCGTCTGGCCTCCATCATCGGGCCCAGTGTGGTCGGCATGATGCTGGCGGATTCCGGCCTCACATCGGTATTTCTGGTTTTTGCGCTGGTCGCGCTCGCCGCCTCGATCATTGTCGGGCTGTTCGCCATCGAAACCAACGGGCGCGTGCTGGAAGAGATCTCGCCCTGACAATTCTGACCGAACCCGAGCCCATTGGGCCCACTCCTGATAGGCCCACGCTTTCTTTGTGATTTTTCCGTGACAAAATATCTTCTTTACCAGTGATCCGATAAAAGGCCCGGAGACCAGAAGACCTCTTAATCCGCTTGTGTACCTGTCCCAAAGCGTGGTCGATTCAGAGCTCACGCACTGCTTCGCTTCGCTTATCGGAAAATGCCCTCAATGCTCACAGCACTCTGGAAAAAGCCCGAGATCGTATCGGAGGATGCCCCGGACCTGGATATTTCCTCGGTCGGGCGTGCTCTGAGGATCCGTGGAACTCTGGATACGCTCGGAGAGGTCCACATCTTTGGCCATGTCGTTGGCAGGATCAACGCGGGCAAAATGGTGCTGGGCGTCGGGGGCTATGTCGAGGGCGACGTCGTTGCCAAGGAGGTGTTGCTCTGCGGCCGTTTCGAAGGCAGAATCTTCGCCTTCAATGTCACAATAGCCCCTAGCGCGGTTCTCAAAGGCCGTGTTTTTCATCATACCATCACGGTCGCCAAAGAGGCGCAGATCGAAGGCCGGATGCCGTGGCGGCCGATCAATTTCTTCGAGACGCTCGGAGAACTACCCAAGGAGATATGATTATGTTCTCACGTGACAAAGCCACCGAAGCTCCCGCCACGCCTCCCGTGAAAGAGGTCGAGTTGCCTGCGCGTCCGCAGGAACAGGCCGCCGCCACGCCGATACAAGCCCGCCCCATCGACCACGGTGCCACCGCCAAGGCGCGTCCGGCATCCGAACCCTCGCGGATCAGTTCGGCGTTGAAAGTGACCGGCCAATTGGAGAGCGAAGAAGATATCCAGATCGATGGCCATATCGAGGGCGACATTAAAGCACGCAAGGTGACCATCGGTAGCGGCGCGACCGTCAAGGGAACCGTGTTCGGGGACGAGGTGGAGGTTTCCGGAAGCGTGACCGGAAAAATCGAGGCGGCAAGCGTCACGCTTTCCAAGAGCGCGCGGATGTCCGGCGATGTGATTCACAAAGCTCTGCAAATCGAGAAGGGCGCTTACATCGATGGCCATTGCCGGCCGCAAGGGCAAAGCGACGGGGCGGGGTCCATCCCGATCGGCAAGAAGCAAAGCATGCAGTAGACGTTCCGGTGGAGCGGCGGCTTGAACCGCTGCTCCACCCCTAGCGCGCTCAGAAGTCTGGCTTGTCGGCCCGCGGGAGCCCCGTGTCCTTGCCATTGTAATATTCGTACGGGTTCTCCGCGCAGACATTCTCCACCCAGATGCCGTCGGCCCGGCCATAGGTGGCGATACCCGACCAGGGCATGTTGAAGACGTTCTTGTCCTCGGCGGTGAATTGCACTTGCAGCCCCTTGCCTGTGTCATTGGGATCGATCGAAGCCGCCTGCTGGGTCCCGGGAGCCCCGTTTGCCCGGATGTTGCGTTCCGCAGCTTCCTTGGCGGCTTGATGATCGATCAGGCGATAGCGCTCCACGACATGCAAAGCCTCGCTATATGGGCTCCCGGCCGGATCGATGATGGAGACGGGCCCCACCTTGACGCTGACGGTATCGACAACCAGCGTGTCGCCTTCGTAATGGCCAATGGAATCGCCGTGCCAGGACGGCGTCACGCGCGGCGGATGGGTCCCATTCAGCCGCACCCGGCGAACTTCGTGATCTTGCATGTACAGGATCAGAATCTCGTCCTTCGACTGCAGCAGCTGCATTTCCTGAACGCGGTAGATGTAAGGCGCCACCATTGGCCAACAGCTGCTTGACGGCGTGGGAGGAGGCTTGCCGGCGCGTGTCGCCTCGAACCGTTTCTTCACCAGCTCTGCGGCTTCGGGCTTCAGCATCCTGTTCATGTAGTTGACGGCGGCCGGATCCGCGTCGGCCTTCTCGTCGCCGCGCCGAGCGAGGCTGCGCAACGGACCTGGACCAG
>DASQIQ010000430.1:0-10296 GCA_035631495.1 Micropepsaceae bacterium | reverse complement strand
CCCGTCATCCTCTACGATGCGCGCGCCGGCAAACCCATCGTGATCTGCGGCCAAGGCGTGGCGCCGCGGGCCGCCACGATTCCGCGCTTCCGCGCCCTCGGCCTCAAGATGATGCCGGGATCGGGCCTGCTTGCCGCCTGCGTGCCGGGCACATTCGAGACCTGGATGATGCTGCTGCGCGATTTCGGCACGATGCGGCTGCGCGACGTGCTGGAGCCCGCGATCTTCTATGCCCGCGAAGGCCATCCGCTGGTCGAGCGCGAAACCGAAACCATCGGAAGCGTGGAAGCGCTCTTCCGCGAACATTGGAAAAGTTCGGCGGCCATCTATCTGCCCGGCGGCAAGGTGCCCGCGCCCGGCACGCTGTTCCGCAATCCAACGCTGGCCGCAACCTATGAGCGGCTATTGAAGGAAGGGGAAAGCGCCGGAGGGGACCGCCTGCGCCAGATCGAACGCGCGCGGCAGAGTTGGTCGCACGGCTTCATCGCCGAAGCGATCGATGCTTTCTGCCGCAACACGGAGGCCATGGACACCAGCGGCGTGCCGCATCGGGGCTTGCTCACCGGTGACGACATGGCGGCGTGGTCGCCGCATACGGAGGCGCCCGTCACTTATGACTATGGCCGCTTCACCGTCTGCAAGGCCGGATTCTGGAGCCAGGGGCCGGTGCTGCTGCAGCAGCTCGCTCTGCTGAAAGGCTTCGATCTGGACCGGCTCGATCCCGCCGGCGCCGATTTTATCCATCTGCAGGTCGAATGCGCGAAGCTCGCCTTTGCCGACCGCGACAGTTTCTACGGTGATCCGGCTTTCGTCGCGGTGCCGGGAGAGGTGCTGCTGTCCGATGTCTACAATGACGAAAGGCGGCGCCTGGTCGGAACCGGCGCCAGCCTGGAGCAGCGCCCGGGAAACATCCCCGGTTGCGGGGGAAAGGTGCATGTCGGCGAAGCGAGTGCACCGGCGGCGGGCGCGGGCGAGCCCACCGTGGGGTCAATGGGCGCAGGCGAACCGACGGTCGGCAAGCTTGGCGAAGCGCGCGGCGACACGGTCCATTTCGACATCATCGACCGCTGGGGAAACATGATCTCCTCGACACCCTCGGGAGGCTGGCTCCAATCATCCCCGGTCATTCCAGAGCTGGGGTTCTGTCTTGGCACGCGGGCCCAGATGTTCTGGCTCGATGAGACCCATCCCGCCGCGCTGGCGCCCGGCAAGCGGCCGCGCACCACCCTCTCGCCCACCATCGCCATGCGGGATGGCGAGCCCTATCTCGCTTGGGGTACGCCCGGCGGAGACCAGCAAGATCAATGGACCTGCCAGTTCCTGCTCCGGCATGCCCATGCCGGACACAATCTGCAGCAGGCGATTGACGCGCCGGCATGGCACTCCGAGCATTTCCCCAGCTCGTTCTGGCCGCGCACGGCCCGCCCCGGCGTGCTCTTGGTCGAAGGGCGTCTCAACCAGACCACCATCGCGGAATTACGCCGGCGCGGACACATCGTCGAAGTGGGCCCGCTATGGTCGGAAGGGCGCCTGACGGCGGCTTCGCGCGATGGTGTGCGGCGGAGGGCGGCGGCCAATCCGCGCGGCATGCAGGGCTACGCGGCAGGACGATAAGACTCGACCGCCCTCCCCTTGAGGGAGCGATGATCCCTTACTAAACGGATTAAAGCCCCGGCTTTACCGTCATTTTCGACAGGCCGCACTCGTTTTTCTTTCTGTTCTGCCGTTGCCGCAATCGGCCTTCCTCAGAATGGTGCGGGCTTACTGCCGACTTCAAACATGAGGAACGGCATTTTTAGGGAAAGCTCTATCGTAAGGCCACCGCGCTTGAATGCTTCAATAATTAGCGCCGCATCCGGATCGTCATCGCGGCGCGGATGTATCTTAAGCCCAATCATGACCTCGGTAGAAAGAACGGCTGTTAAAGACGGCTGTAACCCAACGGCATTGAATATTTTAAGTATGTCGTCGGCGTACTGCCGGGCTTCGGGGTCGCCCTGGGAAAAAGACATGCCGACATCCATAGGATGTCCCTTCAGAGTGGCTGCGATCTTTGCGTACTGCTCTGATGAAATCCGCCTGGGCTCGACCTGTTTTTTAATGCGTTCCGTTTCTAGTTCGGCCTTTGCTGCCCGCTCTGTCGCCTGCGCGGCGCGCTCCCGCGCCAATGCGGTAACGCTATCGCCCGCCGTGCGCGCGATGCGCTCGAATGCGAGTTCGCCCGCCACGCCCCCGACTATTAGTGCGTCCGCCAAAGCTTGGAGTGTTTTCTCCCGGATCGGTGCATCGGAGATGCAGACAACAACCAAGTCGAGGGCCAATCCAGCGACGATAAGCCAAGCAATCCGTTCGGCGCGCTTGGAGAATCTTTCGTACCGCCGTTCTAGGGCTGGCTCATCTGGATTCTGGATTGCCGGCATTGGAGCCCCCTTCCCCCGTCACAAGCCTTCGTGGGCCAGGATGGGAGCGCACTTCATTTTACTCGCGGCCTATCTGATTGCCATTATTTGGCTCATCGCCCAATGGTAATTCCAACTGCACCGGCTTTCTGGCGATTGCGGGCATCTGAAGCGCCCGCCAGCCCGCACGCTTCAACATCCTGCTATTGAAGTTTCGAGGAGGGGTGATGCGAATACAATACCCCTCCCCGAAGTCGTCTTCGCGTGAACGCGAATCCGCCTTCGACCCTTCCTCAAGGAGAGGGTGGAATGATTCGCGGCCTTTACTCAGATGGCATTGCCGGCGTGGCGGTGAGGGCGCGTTCTTCCTCGGAAACGCCAAGCGTGCGCCAGTCGGTCGTTTTCGGCACGATCCCCTCGAAGGAGGTAAGCTTGACCTGAGGAACGCGCGGCTCGGTTGTACCTATTGCCGACCCGTTCTCTTTCATGCGCTTTGCGGCCGCGATCATCTGCCGCCGGAACTGAACGACAGCGATATCGCTCAAGCCGAGATTATCCAAAGTGCGATCGCTGATCGGACCCATGGATTCCCACATCGCCATGTCTTGGGCGGGAATGCCCTTAATGCCGGTGAAATCGCCGAGCTTCATCGCCTGGCGATCCTGAAGGAAGCGGTTCTCTAGTGTGCGAATTTTCCGGTAATTCTCGTTCAGATCGACACCCATTTGGGCTGCACAGAATTTGCGCCAGGCTTCCTGTGCGATGCCCTTCGTCTCATGCCAGGCGATGAAATAGAACATCGTATTCACGTCATCGATGGGCACCAGCATCTGCGCCAATTTGTATTGATCGTTCGGCGGGATGATCACGGTGAAGGGCGCCACGAACAGCGTGATCCGGACATAGTCGTGCGTTCCGGCATTCACGATGGGCTTGCGGATCGCAGCGTAGCGAAATCCGAAATTGGTGAGTTGCACTTTCATGCGCGGCGCTTTGTCGGCGGAAGGCCGCGGCCAGTATTCGCCTGTGGCCTTTGCACCGTCGACCGCCATGGTGGGCATGTCGGTCGAATGCAAGCTGGAGCTGTGGCCCGAATCGATAGAGCCTTCCAACACCTGCGCCCAATTGCAGGCGGTGTGAATCTTCACGATGCTGATGTTCACATGCGGCGACGGCGCCCAGGAAGGGGATTCAAACTCGCAAAAGGTCTCGGGCGGCCCCATATAGACCCAAACGAAACCGCCACCCTCGCGCACGGGGTAAGATTTGTGCTTTCGGCGCGCCTTGAGGTCTGCTCCCCCGTCAGGTTCGCATGCCATGTCGAGCACATTGCCCTCAACATCGAACTTCCAGCCGTGATAGAGGCAGCGAAGCCCGCAATCCTCATTGCGGCCAAAGGCCAACGATGCGCGACGATGCGGACAATGTTCTTCCAACGCCCCGAGACGGCCGCTTGTGTCGCGAAAGATAACGAGATCTTCTCCCAAGAGCCGTGTGCGCACGGGCGCGCCATCCGGCTCCGTCACTTCCTCCGACATGCAGGCGGGCAGCCAGTGGCGGCGCATGATGCGACCCATGGGCGCATCGCCCTCCACCAGGCAGAGGAGATCGTTTTCTTCGCGCGTTACCATCCAATTCCTCCTGCATGCGCGGAGGCGCGATAATACTTAGGGCTCTAAGTTTATAGGATACGGTCTACCGCGACGATTGTCGAGCAGATCTTGCCTTGACGTGTTTGCGTGGTTTGTCCTTGAGGCTATTGGCCTCGTCATCGGCAAGGTTTTGGATCATGCGCAGCAGCATTTGCCGGGCAATGGCGACATTGGCTGCGCTCACCCCGCGTATGGCGATCTCGTTGACTTCCAATGCCAAGGGAACGAGCTTGGCCTTCAATGCGCGCCCCTTTGGCGTGAGAAAGATGAACACCTTCTTCCTGTCGCCATCATAGCGCTTGCGCAAGATGTAACCGCGTTTTTCCATCGCCTTCAGCGCGGAGAATGTAGTGGGTTCCATCACCCCGGCTTGCTCACTCAGTTCGCGCTGCGTCAACCCGTCTTTTTCCCAAAGTATGCGCAAGAACGCCCAATGGCCGAAGCCGACCGAGTGCTCGGTCAATCGCATCTGCAATGCGCGCGTCAAACCTTTAGCCGCGTCGCGCACCAGATGCGCAAGCCGGTCATCGGGTACGGCTTCGCGCCAATGACGCAGAATCAGCTGGGTGCTGCCCTTCGAGGCCGGTGGATCGTCGCGCTTCACGGAAGGTCCAATCTTGTGTCTGCCGCCTAGCCGCCGGGGCGCTGAGCGGCGAATTTGGAGCCGCGCTCGCACATGCGTCCTTCCGGGTCCTGCCACAGACGCTGGGTCGCATGCAGATGGCCGAGTGCGCGCGCGACGGTCCTAAAATCGTAGGCCGCAAAACGTTCGGCGATCTCGGTGTAATAGAGCGGCTTTTCCGCAATCGCCCGCAAAATCTCATCCGCCAATTTTGCAACCGCCCGCTCGTCGCCCGTTTTCCCCGAAGTGTCGGCCTTGCCCTTGACGTAATCGCCGATTCTAGCCGTGTCGGCATAAGCATAGGCGATGCGTTCGAAGCGCTCCTTGGGAATGCCTTCGCCGATGGTCGCGTCGATCCCGACTTTGGCCGTGGTCGGCACGACGCCGGGCGGCGTCGGCGGCAGCGACGGGTCGAGCGGTTTGCCGCGCGCATTGGTGACGATGAGGATGTCCTTGTCCCCCTGCACGCGCGTAGCGATCGCCCATTCGACATCCATCGGATTGAACACATCGATATCGTCATCGACGATCACCACATGCTTCAAGTCCATTACCGAAAGCGCGGCAAGGATCGCGTTCTTGGCTTCGCCCGGCTGCTTCTTGATGGAAATCACCGCATGCCAGAAGGCGCAGCCGCCGAGCGTAACGTTGATGTCCTTCACGGTCACCCCGGCGGTGCGCAACGCTTGCCGGATCGCGGCGTAGCGCGTCGGCGCCGCCAGCCAGGTATTCTCCCAGGGCATGTGCAGCGAATAATAGATCGCGTCCTTGCGGTGCGAGATCGCCTTGATCTGCACCAGCGGATTCCAGTGGAGGCCCCCCATCAGCCGCGTGAACTCACCGAAGCGCCCTTCCGGCCAGGTCCAGCCTGTGGGCAGGATTTCCGCTTCGAGCACGATCTCTGCATCGGCGATATAGGGCGCATCGACCGTCTGGCAGGGCGCCAGCTCGACCGGGGCGCCGCGAAGGCCGCCCGCGATGTGCATTTCGTCCACCCCCAAAGGGGCGCGATAGCCCGACGCCATGATCTCGAGCGGATGCGTGCCGATGCTGATGGAAATGGGCAGCGGCCGTTTCGCCTCGAAGGCGCGCTGAGCGAACAGGCGCATATTGTTCGGCGTGACGATATCGATTCCTGTGAGGGCCTTTTCCTTGACGATGAAGCGATAAATGCCGCTGTTCCAGCCGAGCTCGGGATCCTTGGCGATCACCACGCCGGCCGTGATCATGGGGCCTCCGTCGAAGATCGACGACATCGGGATCGGCAGCTTGAAGAGGTCGACATCCTCGCCCAGATGCGTGACTTCCCGGGTGCGGGATGTGTTGACCATGATCGGCGGAATCGGATTGTCGATGGCCTTTTTGAGCTTCACTTCGATCTCGCCATAGGCCTTGACGCCCATCGAAATCATGGCGCGCTTTTGCGAGCGGATGATGCCGGAGACCACCGGCATGTCGTAGCCGATGACCTTGTGGAAGAGCACCGCCTTGTCCGACTGGTCGACCAAAGTGGCTATGTGGCGGATATCGACCGGCTGCTTGAGGTCGATGAGCTCGTCCGCTTCCCGCAGGCGGTCGAGAAATTGCCTGAACGTCTCCTGCATGAGCCTTCTCCGGGTCCGCCTCGTGTGGTGGATTTGAAGTTCCCAAGATTTCCATGGCATCCACGCTTAGGAACTTCAAATCCGAAAACAACACGAGAAATCAATAAATTGGCCAGTGTGGCTTCGAATCCGAAATTCGCTCAGAGCGTTGCCCAAGCATTTGCGAATTTCGGATTCGCCACACTAGCGCCTTACCTAGCCAATCCGCACGGGGCGGGCTAGATAGGACGCACGTCGAAATTCATCGTGGGCATCTCAATGAAGGCTCTGCTTCTCCGCCAGCATGGCGGTCTCGAAAATCTGCAGGTCGTCGATGACCATCCCATGCCGAGGGCGGCTGATGGCCATGTCGTGATCCGGGTGAGGGCGTCGTCTTTCAATTATCACGACGTGTTCACGGTGAAGGGCATGCCGGGCATCAAAGTGCCGCTTCCCGTGGTCATCGGCCTGGACATGGCGGGGGAGATTGCCGAACTCGGTCCCGGCGTTACGGGGTGGAAAATTGGCGAGCGCGTATTGGTGAATCCGCTCAACAAGAAGAAGGGCCTGATGGGCGAAATGCTCGACGGCGGCATGGAGGAATTCTGTCTCATCGCCGCCGATCAGCTCATCCGCATGCCCGATGGCGTCAGTTTTGAGCAGGCCGCCTCGCTTCCCGTCGCCTACGGTACCGCACACCGCATGCTGGTCACCCACAACACAGTGAAGAAGGGGGACCGGGTTCTGATCCTGGGTGCGTCGGGCGGCGTGGGAACGGGCTGCGTCATTCTTTCCAAACTGCTGGGCGCCGAGGTGATCGCCTGCGCAAGTTCGGCGGAGAAGATGCAGAGACTGAAGGACATGGGCGCCGACGAAGCGATCAATTACACCGAGCTCGATTTCTCGCGCTGGGCTGTGGAGCGATACGGCAAGCCGCAGCGGCGCAGCTACGAAGGCGGCGTCGACGTGGTGATCAATTTCACCGGCGGCGACACCTGGCAGCCATCGCTCAAATGTTTGAAACGCGGCGGCAAGCTCTTGGTGTGCGGCGCGACGGCCGGCTACGACCCCAAAGAAGATCTGCGCTACATCTGGAGCTTCGAGCTGCAGATCATCGGCTCCAACAGTTTTTACGACGAGAACCTGATTGCCCTGATGGCGCTGATCGACGAGGGCAAGATGAAGCCCGTGATCGACAAGGTGGTGCCATTGGAAGGCGCGGCCGAGGGCTTGCGCCTGATCCAGGATCGGCATGTGATCGGCAAAGTGGTCGTGACGCCTTAGGCCCTGTTTACACAGCCTAGACCCGCGAGGATCAAATGAGCGACGACATCACGACCGAGAAGGTGCAGGCCCTGATCACGCGGGCGCCCTATCACCAATGGCTGGGGCTGCAAGTGCTCGCGCTCCATGACGACGGCATCGATCTGAAAGCGACATGGCGTGAGGAATGGGTGGTCAGTCCGGATCGGCGCTACACGCATGGCGGCGTGCTGGCGGCGCTGGTCGACCTTGCGGCGGATTGGGCGCTGGTGAAACGCACCGGGCGCGGCGTGCCGACGGTCGATCTGCGTGTCGATTACCATGCCGCCGCCATGCCCGGCGATCTGACCGTGAAAGGCCGCGTCGTGAAAGCCGGCGGCCAATTTTCCACCGCCGAAGCCCATGTCTACGATGCCGGCGGCAAACTGTTGGCGAGCGGGCGAGGCACCTATTTCACCGCGCCCCCGCCGCCACCCAAAGGGTGAATGAGAATCGCCGATGCCTCAGTTCGAGAATCTCGGCGACTTGATCGAACGGGACCGCGACCCCGATAAGACCGCCATCATCGATCTTGGAGGCGAGAATCCGCCGCGGGAATTCTCCTATCGAAGATTGGACGAAATCGCGCGCGCCGTCGCACGCGCCCTTTGGGCCCGCGGCTTTGTGCGCGGCGACCGCGTCGCGATTCTTTCGGCGAACCGGGCGGAATATGTCGCGACGTTGTTCGGCATCATGCGCGCGGGGCTCATCGCGGTTCCGGTGAACTTCAAATTCCCGCGCGCGACCATCGATTTCATCATCGCCGATTCCGGCGCGAAACTTGTATTTTGCGATCCCGAGCGGCGCCTGGATGCACCGCCGCATCTGCCGCTGGTGGAATTCGGCGGACGGGACGGCAATGCCTTCGAGGCATTCTTGGATGTCGGGCCGTTTACCGCCATCACGCCCGATCCGCGCGAACCGGCCATGTTCCTCTACACATCCGGCTCGACCGGCGTTCCCAAAGGCGTGGTGTTGTCGCACCAAAGTCACCTTTGGGTGGTGGGGACGCGGCTCGCGCCCGATCTCGCGCGGCACCTTTATCTCATTGCCGCGCCGCTCTACCACATGAATGCGCTGGCGCTCTCGCAGCTCGCCGCGGCGGCGCACGCGACCATCGTGCTCTTGCCGCAATTTACCGCAGCGGCCTATATCGACGCCGTTCAGCGCTATCGCTGCACTTGGCTGACCGCTGTGCCGCCGATGATCGCCATGATGCTGCGCGAACAGGAGCGCATGGCGCATGCGGATTTCTCATCGGTCGAATTCGTGCGCATGGGCTCGGCGCCAGTCAGCGAGAGCCTGATGGCTGCGCTCAAACGCGCGCTTCCCCATGCCACCATCACCAACGCCTATGGCACGACGGAGGGCGGACCGGTGGTGTTCGGCCCGCACCCAAAGGGATTGCCCCAGCCCGAGCTTTCCGTCGGCTATCCGCATCCGCAAGTTCAGACACGGCTGGTCGACGGCAACTCGCGCAACGCCGATCACGGCGCGCTGGAGATGAACAGCCCCGCCGTCATGAACGGCTACCACAACCGGCCCGATCTTGCGCCGCCCTTCACGCCCGATGGGTTCTACATGACCGGCGATGTCTTCCGCCGCGATTCCGACGGGTTTCATTTCTTCATCGGGCGCACCGATGACATGTTCGTGTCGGGCGGCGAAAACATCTATCCCGGCGACGTCGAGCGCATGCTGGAGCGGCATCCAGCCATTTTGCAGGCGGCCGTGGTACCGGTCGAGGACGAGATCAAGGGCCAGAAGCCGGTTGCGTTTGTGATACCTAAGGCGGGGCGGGAGCTGACCGAGAGTGAGGTGAAGCAATATGCCCTGGCGAACGCGCCGGCCTATCAGCATCCTCGCTTCGTCTGGTTCGTGGAGAAATTGCCCCTATCGTCCACCAATAAAGTGGACCGTGCCGCGCTCATCAAAGAGGCGCGGGAGCGGCTCGACAAGACGGATTAGATATTGAGCGGCTTCGAATGTCCTGCTTTGGCTCGAAAAGTGAACGTTTTAGAATCGCAGGACCCTTCAACCACTAGGCGCTGGTTCTCAGGATCAAGCGTCGGCTTGACTCGATCCCCTATTTCGACATGGCTCAGAGGAACAGGTTCGCGGGTCTCGGCGTTCTCCTTGCAACGGCTCGCTCCAACGGCCATACGGACGTGCACAGGGGCTGCCTTCGAGAAATCGCCATGCACGTGTCAAACGAAAGTCTCCTTGTCATATTGTTGGTTGGCGTTGTGGCCGGATGGTTGGCCAGCCACCTCGTGGATGGGACCGGGTTTGGGCTCATTGGTGACATGGTCATCGGTGTTATCGGCGCTTTCATTGGCGATTGGTTGATGCCGCAACTTGGCATTCATCTTGGCACCGGAACGATCGGCGCAATTATCAACGCCACTATCGGCGCCATCCCGTTACTCCTGATCATGCGGCTCTTCGGAAGGAGCGGCCGCTGGGGCAGCGGCTGGGGCGGTCGCTGGTAGCCATGACGCGTTCACGACGGAAATTTTGATTTTGGAGCCAATCTGATCCTTTTCGTTTGGCTTCCCTCGCCCATTCACAGATCACGTCACACCGAGCTGTGCGCGGCGCCTTCCTTGGCAGCCAGGGCCTCGCCCACCGCTGTGGCGAAAGGCGTACCGGGCGGCAGCACCACGGACGCGGAGCGCACACGTTGATGCGTGGGATCCACGCCCGGGGGCGCCGTGCCATTGTCCAATAGCGCTTTG
>DASQIQ010000429.1:0-7250 GCA_035631495.1 Micropepsaceae bacterium | reverse complement strand
GCCACCATCGCCTACGGCCATGGCATCTCCGTTAACCCCTTGGGATTTACCGCGGCGGCGGCAGCCGTGGTCAATGGCGGCACGCTCATCCGGCCGACATTCTTGAAGCATGACGAGGTCCAGAATGGTGAACGTGTCATTTCAGAGGACACCAGCCGCACCATGCGCGAGCTAATGCGCCTTGTCGTGACCGATGGAACGGGCACCAAAGCCAATGTGCCGGGTTATGATGTGGGTGGGAAAACCGGGACCGCCGAAAAGGCCGAAAACGGCTCATACGCCCATCATCTGCTGATTTCGTCTTTTTGCGGCGTATTCCCGATCAGTGACCCGAAATATCTGGTTTTCATGATGCTTGACGAGCCGCATGGCAACAAACAGAGCGGGGGATTTTCGACCGGCGGTGCGACGGCGGCTCCGGCGGTGGGGCAGGTTATTGCCCGCATTGCGCCGCTCCTGGGCGTCCACCGCAACGACATCTTTGCCGCGGCAAATCCCTGAGTTCTTCACAATGGAACCATAATCACGAGCGAGTGTTGGGTGACGTGGGAGCGGCGGCAATCGTGACAATGGGCGTGCAGCAATTCCGCGGACTCGCGGCCGATAGCCGCGAAGTGAAGCCCGGATATTTGTTCGCGGCCTTGTCCGGTTCCAAGACCGATGGAGCCCGATTCATCGAGGATGCGGTGAAACGGGGCGCCATCGCGGTGCTCGGCGCTCCCGCCGCGGCCGATTCGGCAAAGGCCCTGGGCGTGCGCTTCATCGCGGCGGCCAATCCAAGGCTGCGCCTGGCCGAGTTGGCGTCCGAATTCTACGCGGCGCAGCCCGGGGTCATCGCAGCCGTGACAGGCACCAATGGCAAGACATCCGTCGCGTCCTTCCTGCGGCAGATATGGGCTTTTCAGGGCAGGCAGGCTGCGAGCCTCGGCACCATCGGGATCGACTCGCCGTCGGGGCATGTTCCGCTGGGCCACACGACTCCCGATCCGGTACGGCTGCACGCCGAGCTCGCGCGGCTGAAACATGAAGGCGTCGATCATCTGGCGCTCGAAGCCTCGAGCCATGGGCTGGATCAATATCGTCTGGATGGGGTGAAGATCTCGGCGTGCGGCTTCACCAACATCACGCGCGATCATCTCGATTATCATGCGAGCTTCGAGAATTACCTTTCCGCGAAGCTGCGTCTGTTCCGCGAGCTGGTGAAAGAGGGCGGCGTCGCGGTGGTGAACGCCGACGCGGACCATTCCGGCGATTTTCTCGCGGCGGCCGAAAAACGGCGCCTGCGCATTCTCACCGTCGGTGAGCGCGGCGAGAGTCTGACGCTGGTGAATCGCACGCCTCATATGCGCGGGCAGGATCTGACGCTTCGCTATTCCGGGCGCGAGCATCGCATCGCATTGCCCTTGGCCGGATCGTTCCAGGCCTCCAACGCGCTGGTTGCGGCTGGTCTGGCCTTGGGCCTGGGAGATGCGGCAGACAAGGTGTTTGCCGCGCTCGCGACGCTCAAAGGCGCGCCGGGCCGGCTTGAACTGGTGGCGCGGACGCGTCAGGGCGCGCCGATCTATGTCGATTACGCGCACACGCCCGATGCCATCGAAACCGTGCTGAAGGCTTTGCGGCCCCATGTGAAGGGCCGGCTGCACATCGTCTTCGGCTGTGGCGGCGACCGCGACCGCGGCAAGCGTCCGCTGATGGCAGAGGCCGCGACCCGTTACGCCGATGCGGTCATCGTCACCGACGACAATCCCCGCTCGGAGGATCCCGCCGCCATCCGGCGCGAGGTCATGCTGGCCGCGCCGGGCGCGCGAGAGTTCGGGAATCGCGCCGAGGCCATCGCCCAGGCCGTTGCGGCACTCGCGGCGGAAGACACTTTGGTTCTCGCGGGCAAGGGGCACGAGGATTACCAGATCATCGGCAATGAGGTGCAGCCCTTCTCGGATCGCGCCGAAGCGGTGAAAGCCGCGCGCGCCGGCGGCGGTGCCGCCTTGGGCGAATTTGCATGAGCACGCGCGCGCCCCTCTGGACCTCGGACGAAGCCGCCCGCGCCACGGGAGGAAAAGCCACCAGCGATTGGTCGGCTTACGGCGTCTCCATCGACACGCGCAGCCTCGAGCGCGGCGATCTCTTCCTCGCATTGCAAGGGGAATCGCGCGATGGCCATGGTTTCGTGGCCGCTGCCTTGGAAAAGGGCGCGGCGGCGGCGCTGGTCAGTCGCGTTCCCGATGGCGTCGCGCCAAATGCGCCGCTTCTGATCGTCGGCGACACGCAAAAAGGCCTCGAAGATTTGGGGCGCGCCTCGCGGGCACGGTCCAAAGCCAAAATCGTCGCGGTAACGGGCAGCGCCGGCAAGACCACGACCAAGGAAATGCTGCGCCTGATGCTGAGCACCGCCGCACCCGTCGCGGCGTCGGCCGCGTCCTACAACAATCATTGGGGCGTTCCACTCAGCCTCGCGCGCATGAAGCGCGCGGCCGCTTTCGGCGTGTTCGAGATCGGCATGAATCACGCCGGCGAGATTCGCGCGTTGAACGCGTTTGTTCGCCCTCATGTGGCGTTGATCACCACCATAGCGCCGGCCCATCTGGAATATTTTGGCACGGTCGAAGCCATCGCCGATGCCAAGGGTGAAATTTTTGAGAGCGTGGAGCCGGGCGGCGCGGCCATTATTCCCGCCGACAATCCGCAATATGATCGCCTGAGAGCGCACGCACAGCATGCGGGCGTGAAGCGGATCCTCACCTTCGGAACGCGCAGCAACGTGGATGCGCGTCTTGTTTCCACCGAACCCCATGGCGAGGGACAGAAGATCGTCGCGGAGCTTGACGGGAATCGGCTCGCATTCTCCGCCGGCGCGGCCGGCGCGCATATCGCGATGAACGCGATGGCGGCCCTGCTGGCAGCCCGGGAATTGGGCGCGGATATAAAGACAGCGTCCCAAGCGCTCGGGAATTTCGCCCCACTCAAGGGACGCGGCGCGCGCTTTACGGCGGGCGGCATCGACATCATCGATGAGAGCTACAACGCCAATCCCGCTTCCATGAGCGCGGCGCTCGGTCTGTTGGGCCAAACTCGGCCCAAGCCGCACGGACGGCGGATCGCGGTGTTAGGGGACATGTTGGAGCTAGGTGTCGACAGCGCGCGCCTGCATTCTGCGCTTGCCGGGGATATCGCGGCGGCCTCCGCCGATCTGGTCTTTCTCTGCGGCCCGCACATGGCTGCGCTTTGGCAAGCCATCCCTGAGCGCAAACGCGGAGCCTATGCGGAGCAATCCACCGAGCTGGCGCCGGAATTGATGCGGAATCTGCGCGCAGGCGATGTCGTCCTGGTCAAAGGCTCATTCGGCAGCCGCATGTCGGTCATCATCGATGCGCTGAAATCGCGCGAAGCCGCGACGGCTTAGGGGGAAACCTTGTTCTATCAATTCCTGGTGCCGCTGGCCGACGACTACCGGATCTTCAACGTGTTCCGCTATCTCACCTTCCGCACCGGCGGCGCGGTGATGACCGCGCTTCTCATCTGTTTTGTCATAGGGCCCGCTTTCATCCGCCGGCTGAAACTGGCCCAGGGCAAGGGACAGCCGATCCGCAGCGACGGTCCCCAGCGTCATATCGTCGAAAAACAGGGAACGCCCACGATGGGCGGACTCCTGATGCTGGTTGCGCTGGTGCTCTCGACATTGCTGTGGGCGGACCTGACCAATCTCTATGTCTGGGCCGTGCTGCTGGTCACGTTCTCGTTCGGTCTGCTCGGTTTCATGGATGATTATCTAAAGGTGACCAAACGCACCTCGGCCGGCATCAGCGGACGCATGAAGCTGGTCGTGCAATTTCTGGTCGCGGGTTCGGCTGTGTTCTTCTTGATGCGGCTGCAAGCGCCGCCCCTCACCGGAGCCGTGGCGATACCCTTCATCAAAGGCGCCCTGATACCGCTCGGCTGGGGTTTTCTTCTCTTCGGCGCGCTGGTCATCGTCGGCTCGTCCAACGCGGTCAACCTCACCGACGGTCTGGATGGGCTCGCCATCGTGCCGGTGATGATTGCGGCCGGAACATTTCTGCTGATCTCCTATCTCGTTGGCAATATCCGCTTTGCCGATTATCTGCAGATCAATTACGTCCCTGGAACCGGCGAGCTGGTAATTCTTCTCGGCGCCCTGATCGGGGCAGGCCTCGGTTTTCTGTGGTTCAACGCGCCTCCGGCCATGGTGTTCATGGGCGACACCGGTTCGCTGGCGCTGGGCGGCGTTCTGGGCGCGACCGCCGTCGCCGTGAAGCATGAACTCGTATTGGTGATCGTCGGCGGACTGTTCGTAATGGAAGCGGTTTCCGTCATGGTGCAGGTGGTCTCTTTCAAGACCACCGGCAAGCGCGTCTTTCGCATGGCGCCGATCCATCACCATTTCGAGCAGCTCGGCTGGCGCGAGCCGACCATTGTGATCCGTTTTTGGATCATCTCGGTAATCCTGGCTCTGGTCGGTCTTTCGACCCTCAAACTGCGCTGAGGCGGCGATGATCGAAGTCACCGGTTTTGGAGGCAAGACGGTCGGTGTATTCGGCCTGGCGCGTTCCGGGCTCTCGGCGATCCGCTCGCTGAAGGCCGGAGGTGCTTCGGTCCTCGCCTGGGACGACAAGGATTCGACTCGTCTCATGGCCACCGCTGAAGGCGCCGTTCCACAGCATTGGGAACAATGGCCATGGGCGACGATGGCCGCCCTTGTCCTCAGTCCCGGTGTGCCCCTCACTCATCCGGCACCCCACGCCATCGTGCGCCGCGCGCACGAAGCAGGTGTCGAAGTGATCGG
This sequence comes from Micropepsaceae bacterium, assembly GCA_035631495.1. Taxonomy (GTDB): domain Bacteria; phylum Pseudomonadota; class Alphaproteobacteria; order Micropepsales; family Micropepsaceae; genus CAIYRG01. Next base: position 2,452 of record DASQIQ010000429.1, on the reverse strand, counting down.
CGATGTCGAGCTGTTCGCGCGCGCCATCAAGCCGGCAGGACAGACCAGAAGCGCCGCGCCCATTATTGCGGTGACAGGCACGAACGGCAAATCGACCACCACAGCGCTGATCGGGTACATCTTGCAGTCCTGCGGCCTTGACGCGCAAGTCGGCGGCAATATCGGCAGGCCGGCGCTCGATCTGCCGCCGCCGGGGCCGAACACCGTCTATGTGTTGGAGGTCTCCTCCTATCAAATCGATCTCGCGCCGGGGCTCGTCGCCGATGTGGCTCTGCTCACCAATCTTTCGCCCGATCATATCGATCGCCACGGCTCGATGGCCGGTTATGCGGGGGTAAAGGAAAAGCTCCTGGTCCGGGCAGCTGCCGACGGTTATGTCGCGGTCGGCGTCGACGATGCGGATTCGGCGGTGATCTACACCAAGCTTGCCGCCCAACGTGGGGCCCGGGCGGTTGCCATTTCCGTGGGCAAGGTTCTGGGGCGCGGAATCTTCGTCATCGACGGGAAATTGTATGATTCCTGGGATCAGCCCGCCGCGGAAATCGGCGATCTGAAAGCAGCGGCGCATCTTCCCGGCGCGCATAATTGGCAGAACGCGGCGCTTGCCTATGCCGCATTGCGCCGGCTGCTGCGTGATCCTCGGGCGATCATGCAAGCGATCACGCGTTTTCCCGGTCTGGCGCATCGCATCGAAGAGGTCGGGCGCATCGGCAGAATTCGCTTCATCAACGATTCCAAAGCGACCAATGCCGATGCCGCTGCACGCGCCTTGGCATGCTATCCCGACATTTTCTGGATCGCGGGCGGCAAGCCCAAAGAGGGCGGCATCGCTGATCTGGAACCTTACTTCCCTCGGCTGCGCAAGGCCTATCTCATCGGCGAAGCCGCCGAATCATTCGGACGCACGCTGGCCGGGAAGGTGGACGTGGTGCAGGCGGGCACGCTGGAGCGCGCGCTGCACGCCGCCTATGAGGACGCACAAAAGAGCGCGGTGCCCGAGCCCGTCGTGTTGCTCTCTCCGGCATGCGCATCGTTCGATCAGTTTCGCGACTTCGAACATCGCGGCGACATGTTCCGCGAAATGGTAAAAACGTTAAGCGAATCACAAACCCCGGCAATTCGGAGTGCAGGAACAGCATGACTCTTTCGCGCGTCGACAATTCCGGTTTTGCCCGCTGGTGGTGGACAGTGGACCGCGTCAGCCTGATGGCCATTCTGGCGCTGATGGCGATTGGGCTGGTCTTGGCCTTCGCCGCAAGCCCTGCGGCGACGGGGCATGCCAACTCGGCCGGGAATTTCTCCTACGCGTTGAAGCAATTTGCCTTCGCGGCCACGGCCCTGTTCATCCTGATCGGGGCGTCTCTGCTGGATTTCAAGCAGGCGCGCGCCGTTGCCGCTGCGGTGTTCGCATTGGCTCTCATCGGCGCGGTTCTGGCGCTCCTTGTCGGAGTGGACGTGAACGGCGCCCATCGCTGGCTCGAATTGGGCGGTCTCAAGCTGGAGCCCTCGGAATTCTTGAAGCCCGCTTTTGCGATTTTGTCCGCCGCTTTTTTGGCCGATAAGCTCAAGCGTGGCTTTCCTGGCGAAGCGGTAACGCTCGCCATGCTGGTGCCAGCGATTGTCGTTCTTCTGCTCCAGCCCGACGTTGGACAGACCGCGCTGCTCTCCACGCTTTTCGTTGCCATGCTGTTTTTCGCCGGCCTTGCCTATTACTGGCTCGCGGCCTTTGCCGCTGGTGGCGCGGGTCTTGCCGCGATCGCCTATGTCATTCATCCCCATGTGCGCGAACGGATCGCGCAATTCATGGTTTCGGGCGGATATCAAACGGGGCTTGCGCTCAAGGCCTTCGAGGCGGGCGGCATCACGGGGGTCGGACCGGGCTCGGGCACGATCAAATATCGGCTTCCCGATGCTCACACGGATTTCATCTTTGCCGTTGCCGGCGAGGAATTCGGCGTCGCGCTTTGTGTTCTGATCGCGGTCTTGTTCGGCGTCGTGACGATTCGGCTGCTGCTGCGCGCCGCGCGGTCGCGCGATCCTTTCGCACACCTGGCGGGGGCAGGGCTCGCCCTGGTCATCGGCCTGCAAGCTTTCATCAATATGGGCGTGTCGCTCTCGATTCTCCCTGCCAAAGGCATGACTCTGCCGTTGATCTCCTATGGCGGGTCATCGCTCTTCGCCGTGGCCTTGACCTTGGGGTTTGCGCTTGGCCTGACGCGCCAGCGCCCGGCCCTGCCGGAAGAGGCCACGCGATGAACGCACCGTTTGTGCTCGCGGCCGGCGGGACCGGTGGCCATCTCTTTCCGGCGCAGGCGCTGGCCGGCGAATTGATGCGCCGCGGCGGGCGGGTGGTGGTGATGACCGACGGGCGCGGCCACAATTACGGCAATGCCTTCCCGGGGGCTGAAATCGCTACGGTTCCCGCCGCAACCTTTGTCGGCCGTTCGTTCTT
>DASQIQ010000428.1:0-1580 GCA_035631495.1 Micropepsaceae bacterium | reverse complement strand
GAGATAGGTTACATCCTTCAAGTAGCGGTCGGACGACAGTTCTGAGATCGACTGCGGCGCCGTGCGGGGCGGTGGCGCCGTCCCCGGCATCGTCAAATAGACGGCCGATACCGCAACCAGAGCGGCCACAATGAGGGCGGTGGGGGAATAAGTCTTCGCCATGGCCCCTTATAGCGGCAGAGACGCGCGAATTTCCATGACTCTGCCGTGCGGCTTGGTCACGAACCGGCGACGAGGACGGGGGAGGCCCCCGTCCTTCGCCGATTCCCTGCCCGAGAGCCGCTCTACTTCTTCACAAACCGGCGCAAATTCATCGCGCCCGTATAGCCGGCATAGACATTGCCGGATTCGTCAAAGGCGGTGGCTTCCAGCGAGCCCAGATCCTTGGTTTCCGGGATATAGGCCGTAACCTTGCCGTCCTTGGCGCTGCCGACGCGGATGCCCTGCTTGAAACCGGGATTCAGCTGCTCGCCGGATTGCGAGTCCGCGACATAAATCACGTCGTTCTTGTCGATGGCGATTCCGCTCGGACGGCCGAACTGTTTCCACTCGGCGAGGAATTTCCCGTCCTGATCGAAGATCTGGATGCGGTTATTGGCCCGGTCGGCGACGAACAGCCGTCCCGCTGAATCCATCGCCAGCCCGTGTGGCTCATCGAATTCGCTTTGCCCCTTGCCTTCCTTACCCCAGGCCTTGATGAACTTGCCGTCCTTGGAAAATTTCACGATTCGCGCATTGGTCTTCTCGCCGTGACCATCGGCGACAAAAATGTCGCCATTGGGCGCGATCAGCACATCGGACGGCGCATTGAAATGGCTGCCGTCGACGCCCGTCACGCCCGGCGTTCCGAGCGTCATGAGCACCTTGCCGTCGGGCGAGAATTTTATGACCGTGTGGCCCTTGCCGGGTTTGCCGTCTTTGGGCGCAATGCCGACGCCGTCGGTGACCCAGACATTTCCGTCATTGTCGACGGTGATGCCATGCGGGCGGACAAACATCTTGGCGCCGAACGTGACCACCACTTTGCCCGATGCGTCATATTTGGTGATCGGATCGATGTTCGAGTTCTCGCAGGTGTTGCCGCCGCAGCGGTCGAACACCCAGAGGCTCTTGCCGTCCCGATCGAGCGCCAGACCCGGCGTCGATCCGAAATTCCGCCCCATTCCATGCTTGGCCCAGCCCTCGTCCAACCGATAGGGATTGGGCGCCGAATTCGGATCGCTCTGCGCGAAGGCGAGAGTCGCGGACAACGCCGTCGCCGCGATGGTGGCGGTGAGAGCTGCGTATTTCATGTAGTCCTCCCTGCTGTAGTCTCGATTGTTGGTCGAGCGCTGCGGCAAGGCTATCCCCTATCGCCCAAGACATAAAGGTGGCCGTTCAGCCGCAAGACTAAGGCCTGGCGGCTTTCACGTCGGCGGGCGTTACCGCGTCCTTGTAATCATTGCCGAAATGCGAGCGCACATAATTCACCACGCCCGCGATCTGATCGTCGTCGAGGAGCCTTGCGAAGGGGGGCATGCCGGCGCGCCCATTGGTCACCATGAACACGGCGTATGAAGCGACCGACAGCTTCGAGTCCT
>DASQIQ010000427.1:0-2220 GCA_035631495.1 Micropepsaceae bacterium | reverse complement strand
ATAATGGCCGATGGAATCGCCCATCGGCGTGGGTTTCAGATTGCGCGGATGGCTTGCATTCAGGCGCACATGCCGGACCTGGGAGTTCTGGGTGTAGAGGATGACGATGTCGTCCTTCCTCTGAATCATCTGCATGCACTGCTGCATCGCGAACAGATAGGGCGGCGAATAGACTCCGCACTGGTTGGACGGATCGGGATTATCATGGCCGCTTTCGGAATATTCGCCCCACTTCTTCACCACCGCCGCGGCTTCCGGCTTCAGGATGGGATTGTTGTAATCGCCGACCAGCGGAATGGGATCGCCGTCGGCGGCCGAGCGGCCGGCATCCGCGCCCTGCCGCCTTAAATTGACGATCGGACCCGGGCCAACGTCGGGCGTCTCGAAATTGAACATATTGCGGCCCCACGGACCGGTAAAATCCGGAACAGACGCGGATTGCGCACCCAGCGCCGGCGAAAGCCCCGCCGAACCCACCAACAGCGCCACCATCAAACGCAGCTGCGGCATGAACCCACTCCGATCAGAAATCCGGCTTGTCTGCCGTCGGTACGTGATAATCGAAAATGTTCGACGTGTTGTTCTCGGCGCAGATTTGTTCGATCGGCTCCTGCTGCACGCGCCGATAGCGCCGCATGGCGGTCCAGGGACGATAGAACGTGCCGGGGTCGTCCACCGTGAAGACCGATTCCATCATCGTGCCGCCCTCGACGATCCGCCAGCGCTCGACGACATGCATCTTGTCGGTATGCGGCGTACGGTAAATATCGGCGGTGGTCTTGTCGTTCAGGCCGATGGTATCGATGACAAGCGTGTCGCCTTCGTAATGGCCAACCGATTCTCCGTACCAGGATGGTTTCGGATTGGCCGAATGGGGTACGTCCATATAGACGTGGCGGATCTGCTGATCGCCGGTAAAGTACAACAAGACGACCTTGGGCGTTTGCAGGAAAACGATGGGGTTTCCCCCGCCATAGGACATGAACATGGGGACCCCGCCCGGCACACAGCTGGATTGGGCGGTAAACGCGCTCTTCTTCCCCGCGAGAATCTCGTCGATATCCTTCTTCATGAGCTCCTTCGCCCACGGCATCAGGTTCGGATTGGTCAGATCGGCGATGCGAAAGGTCGGCTGCAGGCCAACGCCATTGGGAACGAAAGGATGGTCGGGATCGCTGACCACGGGCCCCGGCTGCCGGCCTGGGTCGGCTTCAAAATACGGCCCCCCGCCATTGAGTCCGACCCAGCCGGTAAGATTCGACGAGAAGTCCGGCGTTCGCCCTTTCTGTTGGGCCAAGGTGGACGCCGTCGGCGCGACGCCCATCAGGGCGAAGAGGATGCTGCCCGCGAGGACCCTCTTTTTCGAAACCAAGGACATGCTTGCTCCTTCCCCTCCCAATTCTATGCCTTCAACGCATGCATTCCCCATACCGCAGCGGCAAAATTATACTCGCCTGCGCCTGCCGCGCCACCCGGTATCGTGACCATTGGCCGGTGATCGCAGCCCAGGAAAAATGCTAGTGTCAAAACCGACATTCGACACGGCGAGCGACGAGAGTGAGAAGAGGAAAATCGGCCCTGGCATTATTTGTCTTCAGCGGAGGTCTGGCTTGGCCTCCGGCGGCATTTTCGGAAGACGGCAGCCAGCCCATTCCGGATTTTTCCGGCGGCTGGGCGCGCATCGGCGCTTTGGTCGAAACATTTGAGGCCATACCGGGCAATTCGGGTGCCGGCCCCATGCTGGTCGATCCGCTGCATCCGCATCGGGAAGGCGGCAGCGGCCAAGACGTCCAATGGGTGGCGCAACTCGACAATCCGATATTGAAACCGGCCATCCGGGCAAGGCTGCAAACCATCACCGAGGAAGAGCTGCAAGGCATCTCACACCTCAAGAACGAGGGGCTTTGCCAGCCGTCGGGCGTGCCTATGATCTTGAACAGGCGCGGCGCCGCGGTTCAGATTTTGCAGACGCCGGCACAGGTCGTGATGCTAAATGCGCGAGATAGCCAAGCCCGGTTCGTCTATTTGAATGTGCCCCATTCGAAGAATCCGGGGCACTCCTGGTATGGCGAATCCGTCGGCCATTACGAGGGCGGCGACACGCTCGTGGTGGACACCATCGGGCAGAATGACAGGACGCAAGTCGATCGGTTCGGCACACCGCACTCCGACCAGATCCACGTCGTGGAGCGCTATCGGCTTTCAGCGGACCGCCGGATG
>DASQIQ010000426.1:0-12480 GCA_035631495.1 Micropepsaceae bacterium | reverse complement strand
GGGCGCGATGCGGCGAGTGTCGCGGCGTTGCGCGAAGCGGGCGCGATTGTGCTGGGCAAAACCGTCACCACCGAATTCGCCGCCACGTTTCCGGGCGGCACGCGCAATCCCTGGGATCTCAAGCGCACACCGGGCGGATCGAGCAGCGGTTCGGCCGCCGCCGTTGCCGCCGGCATGATCTCGGCCGGTCTGGGTACGCAAGTCGTGGGCTCGATCATCCGCCCCGCGAGCTTTTGCGGCTGCGTCGGCTTCAAGCCGAGCTTGGGAGCGATCAATCGCGGCGGCAGCCATGATGCGCTCTCCCAAAGCTGCGACGGCGTGTTGGCTGCGAGCCTGGAAGATGCGTGGAATTTCTGTTGGGCGATCGCGCAGCGGGCCGGCGGCGACCCGGGTTATCCCGGCCTCGCTGGGCCCGAACATATGCTGCCTGGGAATCCGCCCGCCACGCTGATGATGTTGGAGACCGGCGGTTGGGAGCTTGCATCACCTTCGGCCAAGGCCGCTTTGGAGGCCGCCGTCGAGCGGCTGCGCATCGCGAATGTCACGATCATTCATCGCCGCAACAACGATCTGGTGGCCGCGCTCGAAACCGAATTGGCCAAGGCGCTCGACCTCACCATTTCCATCAATGCGTGGGAATCGCGTTGGCCGCTCAACACCTATCGGGCCCACAACGCCACCGGATTGAGCAAAATGATGCTGGAGCGCTTGGCGCTGGCCGAGAGCATGAGCATACAGGATTACCGCCGCGCGTTAGCCGAACGTGGCTATATCCGCGCGGTCTATGCGCGGCTGGCATCCTTTGCCGACGCAGCGATCACGCTGTCCGCGACCGGGGCGGCACCCGTTGGGCTCCACTCGACGGGAAATCCCATCTTCGCGGCTGCGGGTTCCTTGCTCGGTGTCCCGGCGGTTTCGCTGCCCCTGCTGAGCGATGACGGATTGCCGTTAGGCCTCCAATTGATCGGCTTCGAGCAGCAGGATGCGGCGCTGATTGGCGTGGCCGCCTGGCTGCGCGATGCGTTGCAGCCCGAGGCTTAGGGCGACCTGTGAAACTCGCGGTCCCCGATATCATCTCCAATTCCTATTTCCCCGCGGCCGCGGCCATCGAACTGGGATTTTTCCGCGCGGAAGGACTCGATGTTTCGCTCGAGCTGATCTTCCCGGTCGACAAGGCCTATGCGGCCTTGCGCGATGGCGCGGTGGATTTCGTCGGCGGCTCGGCGCATTCGGCTCTGGCGGCATTTCCCGAATGGCGCGGCGTGAAGCTCCTCTGTGCGCAAGGCCAGGGCATGTATTGGTTCCTGGTTATGCATGCCGATCTCAAACCTAAGCGCGGCGACATCGCAATCGTCAAAGGCAGGAGCATCGGTGCGGCGCCCTGGGTCGAGATGGGTCTGCGCCGGCTCCTCATCGAGGCCGGCATCGATCCGGTGCGCGATGGCGTCAGAATCGCACCCGTGCCAGGCGCACAAGGCGCGGGCGTGAATTTCGGCGTCACCGCCGCCAAGGCGCTCGAGGAGAAAAAGATCGACGGTTTCTGGGCCAATGGCATGGGCGCGGAAGTGGCGGTGCGCCGCGGCGTCGGCACGGTGGTTCTGGATGTGCGCCGTGGCGACGGGCCCAAGCCGTGCTTCAATTACACCATGGCCTCCATCGCTACGACGGAGAAGCTGATCGCAAATTCGCCCGAGGCGGCTGCCGCGGCGGTGCGCGCCATCGTCAAGACGCAAGCCGCGCTGCGCGCCGATCCAAAGTGCGCGACGGCGGTCGGACGCAAGCTGTTTCCGCCGTCCGAAGCGGAGCTGATCGCCGAGCTGATCCGGCGCGATTTGCCCTATTACGACGCGTCGATTTCGGCGAATTTCGTCGCGGGCATGAACGGGTTTGCGCGCGATATGGGAATCCTCAAGGGCAACCCGGATTATAATGACGTGGTCGCAGCCCAGTTCGCACCGCTCTGGATCTGAAGCGTCACGGCGACTCCAGCCAGTGCACGCTGAAGAGGCGGCCCGGATCACACCATACCGCGCGCGGCACGAAACCTGCTGATGCGGCAAGGGCGCGGAAATCATCCACGGTGTATTTGTAGGACCATTCGGTGTGGATCGCCTCGCCGTCCGCAAACGCGAATTGCCGCCCGCAAACCGTGACGCGTTGAGCCGCCGTGCTCACCAGATAAACCTCGATGCGACGCCGCAGCGGGTTGTAGAACGCATAATGCGCGAAGCGGTCACAATCGAAATTCGCGCCCGCTTCGCGATTGGCGCGTGCCAGTAGATTCTTGTTGAAATCCGCGGTCACGCCGGCGCGATCATTATAGGCCGCGTGCAAAACGCTCGGGTCCTTGACCAGATCGACCCCGACAAGAAGCCCGCCGCCCCTGAGCAATCTTGCACTCCGCGTCAGGAACTGCCGTGCTTCCTCCGGTTCGAAATTCCCGATCGTCGAGCCGGGAAAGAATCCGATTCGCCGCACGGACAACGAATTCGGCATGGAGAGATCGCAAGTGAAATCCGCGACAATCGGTTCGATCGCCAGGCCCGGATATTCGCCTCTCAGCCGCGCCGCGATGCCCTTAAGGTAAGTGCCCGAAATATCGATCGGCCTATAGGCAAGCGGCCGTTCCAAGGCATTGAGAATCGGGCGGATCTTCTCGCCCGCGCCGGCGCCGAATTCCATGATCTCCGCGCCAGGTCCGATCAGCGAGGCAATCTCGGCCGCATGCCGATTGAGTAGCGCGAGTTCGATGCGTGTGGGATAATATTCCGGCGTTTCGCAAATCCTTTCGAACAGGCGCGAGCCTTCCGCATCGTAGAAATATTTGCAGGGGATATGTTTGGGCTGGCTCCTCAAGCCCGCCAGCAGCGCGTCGGAATAATCCTCCACATCGCTCGATGTTTCGCGTAGGCGTGCAGCTGCACTCTGGGCAGGAGGCGTCATGAATCCTCCGCCAGGCGAATGCCGGAAAATTGCCACCGCGCGGAAGGCGGGAAGAAATTGCGGTAGGTGGGGCGGATATGTCCGGCCGGCGTGGCGCAGGAACCGCCGCGAAGGACCATCTGGCCGCACATGAACTTGCCATTATATTCCGAGACCGCGCCTGCAGGCGGCCGGTAGCGCGGATAGGGATCGTAGCTCGACCGCGTCCACTCCCAGGCATCGCCGTATAATTGTGCGATTGCATGATTCGCGTCCGCGGGCTTGGGATGAGGCTTTGCGGGGTCAAGAAAATTGCCCTCGATGGGCTGTGCGCTGGCTGCCGCCTCCCACTCGAATTCGGTGGGAAGCCGCTTGCCAGCCCACGCCGCATAGGCCACAGCCTCATAGAAGCTCACATGCACGACGGGTTCGTCCCGCTTCAGCGGCTGTACGCCGCCCAGCGTGAAAACTTGCCACTCGCTGGCCTCGTTCGACCAGTAAAGCGGCGCCTCCCACCCTTCGGCCTGCACCATTGCCCAACCATCGGAGAGCCAGAATTCGGGCCGGCGATAGCCGCCATCCGCCATGAACGCCAGATATTCGCCGCAGGTGATAAGCCGGGAGGCCAAACGGTAGGCGCCAAGTAATACCAAATGACGCGGCCCTTCATTGTCGAAGGCAAAGCCCTCCTTGGCATGGCCAATCGGCACGATGCCTCCGGCAAAATCCGCCCAGCCCAGCGGCGGCGCGCTTTTCACGGGCACCGGGGAGGCCGGCGCGTAGCGCGGCAGCAGCGTGTTGCAGGAAAACACATGCTTGATGTCCGTCAGGATCAGTTCCTGATGCTGCTGCTCATGATGCAGACCCAGCTCGGCGACATCCTCAAAAACCGAACGCTGAGCCTGGTTCGCGCGCTCGAAAAGCCGCGCCATCGCATCATCGACGTGCCTGCGGTATTTGAAGACATCTTCGAGGGTGGGGCGCGTCAGAAGCCCGCGTTGGGGGCGCGGGTGACGGGCGCCCAGCGCTTCGTAATAGGAATTGAACAAATATTGGAACCGGCGGTCGTAAGGCTCGTAGTCGGGCGCATGGGGCATCAGCACCAGCGTCTCGAAGAACCAGGTCGTGTGCGCCAGATGCCATTTCGTCGGGCTTGCGTCGGGCATGGACTGAACGCACTGGTCTTCGGCGCTTAAGGGTGCGGCCAGCGTTTCGCTCAGATTGCGTACGTCCGCGTAGCGCGAGACAAAGCGCGTGTCATCGGCCGGCGCATCGTTCTGGAGAGTGCGATACATAAGGCTGCGACCCACGCGTCAAGCGGCCCCGGGGGCCGAAGCCTGAGAAGGGCTAGGTAGTGGCTATTTAACGCCGTTCAACCCCCTTTGTGCCAGTGCCGCTTGCGCGGTCGACGAACATTATGACGCGATCTCCCCCGCGGCTGCGCGATCGGCAAAGACGCTGAGCTCGCCTAGGGGTTGAAAATGGCTCGCAGGAAGATCGGGGTCGCCCGCGCGAAACCGGCGCAGTATGTCGGCTTTCGAGGCGCCCGCCACGAGGAAAGCCGCGTGCCGGCTGCTTTCCAGCACAGGGTAGGTGAGCGTGATGCGCGGCTCGGGTGTGGCCCCGATGACGGGGGCCGCCCATCGCGCGTGTTCCTTCAACACGGGGTGCCCGGGAAAAAGCGACGCGAAATGCCCGTCCTCGCCCAATCCCAACAGAGCGATTTCGAAAAACGGCCGCGCGGAATCCAAGGTGCCGGCGCCGTAGAACGATTTCAACTCGAGCTCATAGGCGAAAGCTGCTTCTTCCGGCGTAACGTCTTGCGTGCGCACGGGATGGAGGTTCCCGGGCGGAACCGGCGCATGCGACAGCATGGCATCGCACACCATGCGGAAATTGCTGCGCGCATCGGTATGAGGCACGAATCTCTCATCGCTCAGGAACCAATGGGCCTGCCGCCAGGGGAACCGGCTGCGGTAGGCTGCAGATGCGAGAAACGCGTAGACGGGTCTCGGTGTCGTGCCGCCGGCCAGAACGACGGCGAAATCGCCGCTTTGCTCGAGTGCCAACTCCAGTATCCAATCCGCAACGCGGCGCGCGAAACCATCGGCATCGGCGGACACGTCAAATTGCATGACCGCCGGGTTCCCTTCGGTCGTCTTTGCACGCGAAGGGCCGCCAATGTTTCCCGTCGCGTTCGATCAACGCATTGGTTTCCGCCGGTCCCTCGCTGCCCGCGGGATAGATCGGAATCTGGTTGACCCGATCCGAGGCCCAGGCATCGAGTATGGGCTGGACGATGCCCCAGCCCGCCTCGATGTTGTCGGCGCGCTGGAACAGGCTCGCATCGCCGATCATGCAATCATAGAGCAGCGTCTCATAGCCATTGCCGGGCTCTGCCTGAAAATAATCGGCATAGTTAAATCGCATCTGGACGTCGCCGATGCGCATCAATTGCCCCGGAATCTTCGCGCCGAAGCGCAGACGGATGCCCTCGTGCGGCTGAATGTTCAGGGTCAGATCGTTCGGCACCAGCCGATCCGCAGGCGTGCCCCGAAACAATGTCAGCGGCGCCTGCTTGAATTGAATGACGATCTCGCTGCATTTCGTCGCCAAGGCCTTTCCGGTGCGCAAATAGAACGGCACGCCGGCCCAGCGCCAATTCTCGATTTCAAGTTTCATCGCGACATGGGTTTCGGTCATCGAGTTGGGCGCCACATCCGGCGCTTCGCGATAGCCGGCGACCGGGCTTCCTTCGACGGCTCCCGGACCATATTGCGCGCGGACGACGTTTTGACGCGCCGTCTCGGGCGTGAATCTTCGTACCGCCTCCAGGACCTTGCCCTTTTCGTTGCGCGTCGCGCGGGCCTCGAAGCAGGTCGGCGGCTCCATCGCGGTCAGCGCCAGAAGCTGGAACATGTGGCTCGGCACCATGTCGCGCAGCGCGCCGGTGCCATCATAATATTTGCCCCGCCGTTCGACGCCGAGGCTTTCCGCAACGGTGATCTGCACGTGATCGATGTGATTCCGATTCCATATCGGTTCGAACAAACCATTGGCGAAGCGAAACACCATAAGGTTCTGGACGGTTTCTTTGCCGAGATAGTGATCCATCCGGTAGATCTGATCTTCGTCGAGCACCTCGAGCAGCAGGCGGTTGAGCTCTTTGGCGGAACTAAGATCGGTGCCGAACGGCTTCTCCACCACGACGCGGCGCCATTGGTCATGTTCCTGCCGAGTCAAACCGGCGGCGCCCAACCGCTGCACGATCTTGGCAAATTCCATTGCAGGGACCGCAAGATAGAGCAGATAATTTCCGCCTGTGCGGTGATCGACGTCCGAACTGCGCAGCAACGCCTTGAGACGCTCATAGGTCGTGGGATCGCCGAGGTCGCCGGACATGTAACGCATCCGGCTTGCGAGCCAGCTCCAGTCGGCGGGATCGATGCTCTCATGGGTAAGTTCGCGCAAGCTGTCGGCGAGGCCTGCACGGAACTCTTCATCGCTCATTTCGGCGCGCGAAACGCCGATCAGTGCGAAATCTTCCGGCAGCAGATGGCGGCGCTTCAAATGATACAGAGCAGGGATCAGCAGGCGCTTGGTCAGATCGCCCGAGGCGCCGAATATCACGAAGGCACAGGGGCCGGCCGGCCGTGGCTCATCCATCATCAGCGGGCCTGTTTGGGCTCTTGATGGCCCCCGAATTCATTGCGCATGGCCGAAAGAAGCTTGTTGGCGAATTGCGCATCGTCACGCGAGCGGAAACGGGCATAAAGCGCCGCCGACAACACGTCGGCCGGCACCCCCGTTTCGAGAGCGGCCATCAGCGTCCAGCGGCCCTCGCCGGAATCCTCGACAAAGCCCGAAAAGCCAGTGAGCTCGGAATCTTTGGAGAGCGCGATCGCCGTGAGGTCGAGCAGCCAAGAGCCAATGACGCTGCCATGCCGCCACACTTCGGCAATGTCCGTGAGATCGAGATGGTAACGCTCGTCATGGGGGCGCGCATCCGATTGGGCTTCGCGCAAGATGTTGAAGCCTTCGGCATAGGCCTCCATCAGCCCATATTCGATGCCGTTGTGGATCATCTTGACGAAATGGCCGGCACCCGCGGGGCCGCAATGGAGATAGCCGCGTTCCGCGGTGCCGCCCGACGCCCGTCCCGGCGTATGGGGCGCCGAACCCGCGCCCGGCGCGAGCGTATCGAAGATCGGATCGAGATATTTCACGATTTCCGCATCGCCACCGATCATCATGCAATAGCCGCGTTCCAGGCCCCAAACGCCGCCGCTGGTTCCGACATCGACATACTGAATCGACCTCTGCAGAAGCGCGCGCGCCCGGCGGATGTCGTCGCGGTAGAACGTATTACCGCCATCGATCATGATGTCGCCCGGGCCCATCGGGACGGCGAGTTCCTCGATCATCTTCTCGGTGACCTCGCCGGCGGGGAGCATAACCCACACGATTCGCGGGTGTTTCAGCCTGGCGATGAAATCCTTGATGTCGTTTGCGGGCGAAGCTCCGTCTTTGGCCAGCTCTTGCCGTGCTTCGGGCCGCGCATCATAAACGACGCAATCATGCCCATTGCGCAGCAGCCTGCGGGCGATGTTGCCACCCATGCGCCCCAAGCCGACGATTCCGATTTGCATGGATGTCCTTTCGTCAGGCGAGCGCTTGAATGACCGCCTGCTTCAGCCTCGCCAGACCCGCAGCAACGTCCGCTCCGAGATGCACCCGGATGGCGCGTCGTCCGCGTTCGTTCAGTACCTCGAAATCGCCCCGCGCCGTCGCATCGATAACGGTGCCGAAGCTGTATTTGCGTCCGGGCACCGGAATGTCGACGCCATGGTCCGCGGTGATCTGAAGGAAGATTCCGGCGTTCGGTCCGCCCTTATAGGCCTGGCCGGTCGAATGCAGGAAACGCGGACCGAAGCCGACGCAGGTGGCCAGTTTTTTCCGATTCCGGATCGCGGTCCTGATTTCCTGCAAAGCCGCGTGATGGGCCTGATTCTGCGCCACATAGGCGAGAAGGGCGCAATAATCGCCGTCATGGGCGCGCGCGAGATGGGCTTTGAGCGAGCTGACCAGGGCCGTCCCGTCCCCGGCCTGTTTGAGAATCTTGCCGTTCTTTTCATCCGCGAAGATCTTGATGCCGCCCTCTTCGAACAGCGGTGCCTCGGGCGGCAGCGAGCCGCGCGCCTCGACGGCTTCCATGAGGCTTCGTGTCTTGACCTTGCTGGCTTCGACGTCAGGCTGATCGAAGGGATTGATGTGCAGTATCGCGCCCGCCACGGCGGTGGCGATTTCCCAACGGAAAAATTCCTGACCGATTCCGGCGCGGTTCGAAATCGCAATGCGCACCACCGGCTGGCCGGCCTGTTCGAGCTTCGAAACGCCATCGTCGAGAGGCCCGTTCGAATCCTCATCAAGCCGCAAATAGGCGAAAAGGCGATCTGTTCCATAGTGCTCCGGCGATGCCAGAGGCTCGCCGTCGACGGGGATGATCCCCTTGCCCTGCTTGCCGGTGGATTCGGCGATCAGCTGTTCCAGCCACGCGCCGAAATCGGAAATGCCCGGCGAAGCGATGATGGTGAGCTTGTCGCGCCCCTTTTTCGCCATGAGTCCCAGGATGATCCCCAATGTCACGCCGGGATTTGCACTGGGCGGGACATCCGCTCCGCAGGATCGCACGATTTTCAATGTGGATGTCAGCAGCGTCTTGACATCCACGCCCATGATCGCGGCCGGCGCCAAGCCGAAATCCGACAACACCGAATAGCGCCCGCCGATGTCGGGCTTGCCCACGCAGGTCTTGCGAAAACCCTCCGTAGCCGCGAGGTCCGCAAGCTTGGAGCCGGGATCGGTGATGGCGATGAAATGCGAAGGTGTTTTTTTCTCGTCCAGCGTAGCTGCCACGCGGGCGAAGAAATAATCCTTGAGAATGTTGGGCTCCAGTGTCGTCCCAGATTTACTGGAGACGATAAACAGCGTGCTCCGAAGGTCGATCGCGTCTTCGATGCTTTTGATCTGCACCGGATCGGTGGAGTCGAGCACCAGAAGTCGAGGATAATTTGTCTGTGCGTCAAAGGTCCGGGCAAAAACTTCCGCCCCAAGACTCGATCCGCCCATACCCAACAAGACGGCGTGGGTGAATTTCGCCTTGCGCACATCCGCCGCCAATTCCTGCAGACGGTCGAAATCATCGAGTTCCTCCTGAGCGACATCGAGCCAGCCCAGCCATTTCGCCTCATCCGCTCCGGTCCAGAGCGTCGCGTCGCGTCGCCATAGGCGCCGCACATTGCTGCTTCGACGCCATTCCTCAGCCGTGTCTTTGACCGCTTGTTCGGCATCGGCACCGAGACTCGCGCTCTGCCGGTTAAGGGACGTCCCCAGACTGGCGGCGCGTTTTTTTTCGACGGCCGCGAGAAGCTCGTCGAAAGCATCGGCGAACAGCTTCACGCCCTCGCTCGTCAGTTTGGTCGTGACCTGATCGAGTGAGATTCCGAAATGGGACAACATCGACATCATGTTTTCGGCCGCCGCGAGATTCTCTTCGAGGCTCCGGCGGATCGCGCCATGATCGCGAAATGCCGCCAAGGTCTCGGGCGGCATGGTGTTGACGGTGTCGCGCCCGATCAGCTCCTCGATATAGACGACATCGCGATAGGCCGGGTTCTTGGTGCTCGTGCTGGCCCAGAGCAGGCGTTGCACGCGCGCGCCCGCCTCGCTCAGCTTGCGCCAACGCGGCCCAGCGAAGATCGTCTCGTAATCCTTATAGGCAAGCTTCGCGTTGGCGATGGCGATCTTCCCGCGCAAGCCGGCGAGCGCGTCCGTCTGGCCACCAGCCGGAAGCTTCTTCAGTTGTTCGTCGATCAATTTGTCCACCGCCGTGTCGATGCGGCTGACGAAGAAGCTCGCAACACTGGACAGGCGGTCGGCATGCCCACCGGCGGCGATATAGGTCTCCAGCCCGTCGAGATAGGCCTCGGCCACCTGGCGATAGAAGGCGCGCGAGAACAGAAGCGTGATGTTGATATTGATGCCTTCGCCCAGCAGCGTGCGAATGGCCGGGATGCCTTCCTCGGTGGCCGGCACCTTGATCATGACATTTTCGCGATTGACCGCCTTCCACAGCCGGCGCGCTTCGGCGATGGTGGCTGCGGTGTTCCGGGCTATATAGGGCGACACTTCCAGACTGACGAAACCATCGGCGCGTTCGGTCTGTTTGTAGACCGGACGCAGCACATCGGCGGCGTTTTGGATGTCCGCAATGGCGAGCTGCTCGTAAAGCCGCATCACGTCGCCGTCGCGTTCCTCCACCAACGCCCGGATCGCCGCATCGTAATCGCTGCTGTCGCCGATTGCCTTCTTGAAGATGGAGGGGTTGGAGGTGACGCCCGTCAGACCATCTTCGTCGATCAGCTTTTTCAGGCCGCCTTCGGCAATGAAGCGGCGGGAAAGGAAATCGAGCCAAATGGCCTGGCCTTCCTCACGCAACATGATCAGCGGGTTCACGATGGAACTCCTTATGCTGGACCGGATGGCCCGCTTTGCCGGCCATCACATCGGCTTTAGCAGCCCTAAAACGCGCTCGTGTGGTGGATTTGAAGTTCCCAAGAATTTTATGGCTAGGAACTTCAAATCCGAAAAACCACACTAAGTTCCATAAATTGCTCGTGTGGCTTTGAATCCGAAGCTCGCCCAGAGAGCGTTGCCCAAGCTGTTGCGAAATTCGGATTCGCCACACTAGTGTGGCAGATGGCCCATGCGGCCGCTCTGATAATCGGCGATCGCCTTGCGGATTTCCCCTTCATTGTTCATCACGAACGGGCCACAGCCGAACACCGGTTCGTCGATCGGCTCGCCCGAGAGGATCAGCAGAGTGGCATCGCTGTCGGCATCGATCCGCACGCCTTCGCCTTTGCGATTCAGCAGCACCAGCTGCGCATCCTCGGCTTTCGTGCCGCCATTGATCCGGATCTTGCCCTTGAGCACAAAGACCGAAGCATTCTGCCCCGGCCGAATCGCCAGAAGCGCTCCGCGCCCGGACCTAAGCCGCACATCGAAGAGATCGATGGGCGTGAAGGTCTCGGCCGGTCCCTTGGCGCCGTCATAATTGCCCGCGATGACGCGCACTTTGCCCGCCTCGCCGGCCAGCGGCACCTCGGGGATTTGCCCGGCCGTCAGCGTCTGATATTTCGGCGCCGTCATCTTCAGCCGCGCCGGCAGATTCACCCAAAGCTGGATCGCTTCGAACGGCCCGCCGCTCTTGGTGTAGTCCCAGGAGTGCATTTCCTCATGCACCAGGCCCGAACCCGCCGTCATCCACTGTACCTCGCCCGGGCCGATTTTGCCGCCGCCGCCGCTGGAATCGCGGTGCTCCACCTCGCCGCTATACAGAATTGTAACGGTCTCGAAGCCGCGATGGGGATGTTCGCCGACGCCGCGGCGCTTGTCGGCCGGCGGGAAATGGAATGGCCCGGCATAATCCAGCAGCAGGAACGGGCTCACCGCCTCGGCATTGTCGTAGCCAAAGACGGTGCGGACGGGAAAGCCGTCCCCCACCCAATGGCCGCCGGGCGCGGCGCGTACTTCGGCGACTTCTTTCAGCTCGGCTAGACTTTCGATTGCGCTGGCGCCGGGTCTGGTCTGGACCTGCGATTGGGCCATTTGTCTGCTCCAAAATTGGGTTGTTGCCGACTATATCGTGTCGATCACCGCTCATGAAAAGGCCGCCCCGCCGAAACGGCCTTATTACAGGCTTGCCTATGGTGAATCAGGGGCGCAGCAATGCACGTTGTCAGCGCCTCTTCGAAAAGGCAAAATGGCCTTCAGATGCTCGAGCAGGCATCGCAAATCGGAGGGAAAGCATCATGAAGATTCAAATCGCGCTGATGGCTGCCGTCGCGGCCACGGCTTTGGCCGGAACCAGCATGGCGGCGTCGCTGAACGACGTTATCCAAAAAGGCCCGGCCGCGGCAAAAGTCATGGAAAAGAACCAGATCAATTTCGCCACCGCCAAGGCGCTCGGCGACCATTGTCTGGCCGAAGCGACCGCCAAGGGCATGGGCGTCAGCGTCGTCATCCTCGATCAGTTCGGGACCATCACCTACTATGTTCGCGGCGATGGTCAGGGCAAGGTCAACACCGAATCCGCGCTGTGGAAAGCCAAGACCGTCCTCAACACCCGCGCCCCCAGCAAAGCGCAGATGAACGCCGTCCGCACCGGCGCGACGTCGGAATCCCGCGTGATTTGGCAGGGCAATTTCGCCAATGCCGGCGGTCTTCCCATCGTTGTCGACGGCCAGTTCCTCGGCGCCATCGGCGTCGGCGGCATGGCGGCGCAGCCGGGCGTGTGGAGCGACGAGATCTGCGGTTATAATGCTTTGAACGCTGTCCTTGGCCCGCAGCCCAAGCTGCTTCCCGACCTGCCCAATCCTTATGCCATCACCAATAATGCAGCAGGCGGCGCCGGTGCCCGGCCGCCGGGTGCGCCCAACAATTAGGACTAAGAGTCCCGGTTGACGGAAAAGGGCCTCGCGCGGCAAGCGCGAGGCC
>DASQIQ010000425.1:0-7784 GCA_035631495.1 Micropepsaceae bacterium | reverse complement strand
GCAATGTCGCGCCCAATCCTGCCGTTGGCTGCGTGATCGTCGCCGCGGACGGGCGCATCGTCGGGCGCGGGCAGACTCAAAAAGGCGGCAGACCTCCCGCGGAACCCGTGGCCTTGTCACAGGCGGGCGGCCTCGCGCGCGGCGCCACCGCTTATGTCACGTTCGAACCCTGCTCCCATCATGGACAAACCCCGCCCTGCGCCGATGCGCTTATCTCCGCGGGGCTCGCGCGTGTGGTCGGCGCGATCACCGACCCGGATCCGCGCGTGTCGGGAAGCGGCTTTGCTCGGCTTGAAAGCGCAGGCGTCAAAGTCACGCGCGGCATTCTTGAAGCGGAAGCTCGCGCGCTCAATCTGGGATTCTTCCGGCGTGTTATGGAAGGTCGCCCCCTTGTCGCACTGAAGATCGCGCAGAGCGCCGATGGTTACGTCGCCGATGCCAAGGGCAACAGCCGGTGGATCACCTCGCAAGACGCTCGGCGCCACGGCCATCTGTTGCGCGCGCGCCATGATGCCATCCTTGTCGGCATCGGAACCGTTCTTGCCGATGATCCGGAGCTGACCTGTCGTTTGCCCGGATTGGAGCATCGCTCCCCGTTGCGGATCGTTCTGGATTCTCACCTGCGAACGCCCGTCACATCCAAGCTCGTCCGCACCGCCCGCGACCACCCCACGGTCATTTTCACGGCCGCGCCGAATGGCGGCGACGCGCTTGTCGCGCAAGGCGTATCGATCGAACGCGTTGAGGCCCGAAATGACGGACGGAGCGATATTGCCGCCGTGCTGCGGGCGCTCGAGAAGCGCGGTTTGACGCGACTCCTCGTCGAAGGGGGGCCCGCCGTTCACGCCTCATTCCTGGGCCGCGGATTTGTCGACATGATCCATATCTATCGCGCGCCGCTCCTGATCGGTGCCGGCGGTCTTCCGGCCATCGCAGCCACAAATCCCGCCGAATTAAGCAAAGCTGCGCGTCTTCAACTCCTGGAGCGGCTGACTTTCGGTCCCGATATCCTAGAAAGCTTCGCGCTCACGGTCTAAAACACTTTCATGTTCACAGGCATCATCACCGATGTCGGAGCCATCCGGCAGGTCGAGAAACGCGGCGATACGCATATCGTCATCGCTACCCATTACGATGTGGGCGTGATCGACATCGGGGCGTCCGTCGCCTGTTCGGGCGTCTGCCTCACCGTCGTGGATAAAGGCACAAGCAGCGACCGCTGGTTCGCGGTCACCGCGTCGGGCGAAACCTTGGCCAAGACGACGCTCGGAGGATGGAAGCCCGGCGATCCGGTGAACCTCGAGCGGCCCTTGCGCTTGGGTGATGAATTGGGCGGCCACATCGTGGTCGGCCATGTCGATAGCGTCGCGGGCATTGTCGAAATCCGCCCGGACGGCGAATCGTCGCGGATGACATTCGAGGCGCCCGCCGAGCTTGCTCGCTTCATCGCGCCGAAAGGCTCGGTCTCTCTCGATGGCGTTTCGCTGACGGTGAACGAGGTGGACGGCGCGCGATTCACAGTCAATATCATCCCGCACACCTTGAAGGTCACCACCTTCGGCCGCGCAAGGCAAGGCGGCAAGGTCAATCTCGAAGTCGATCTGCTGGCGCGTTACGTGGCGCGGTTGGCGAAAACATGAACATCTTCCACGATTACATCTCCGACCTCGCGGACGTGATCGAGGATGCCCGCAACGGACGCATGTTTATTCTCGTCGACGCCGAGGACCGCGAGAACGAGGGTGATCTCGTGATCCCCGCGCAGATGTGCACGCCGCAGGCCATCAATTTCATGGCCCGCTTCGGCCGCGGCCTCATCTGCCTGGCCATGCCGCAGGAGCGTGCCGATCAACTCAAGCTTCCTATGATGGCGGCGGAGAACCGTACCCGCAACCAGACCGCCTTCACGGTTTCGATCGAAGCAAGAGAAGGCATCTCGACCGGCATCTCCGCTCACGACCGCGCGCATACGGTTTCGGTCGCCATCGATCCGACCAAGGGACCGGACGACATTGTAATGCCGGGCCATGTGTTTCCGCTTGTCGCCCGTCATGGCGGGGTGTTGGTGCGCACCGGCCATACCGAGGCCGCCGTCGACATTGCGCGCCTTGCCGGGCTTTATCCGGCCGGCGTCATCTGCGAGATCATGAACGATGACGGCACCATGGCGCGGCTGCCGGACCTGGTGAAGTTCGCACAACTGCATGGTCTCAAGGTCGGCACCATCGCCGATCTCATCGCCTATCGCCGCAAGCACGATCATTTCGTCAAACGGATCAAGGAGACCGAATTCGAAAGCCGCAATGGCGGCCATTTCAAGCTGGTGGTCTATCTCAACACGATCGAAAATCAGGAACACGTCGCGCTGGTCAAGGGCGATATTTCCGGACCCGATCCGCCGCTGGTGCGCATGCACGCTTACAATCTGTTCGACGACACGCTGGCCGCGAAATGGGGACCTGGCGATATATTAGGCGAATCCATGCGCATGATCGGGCGTGCAGGCCGCGGCGTCGTCGTGCTCATTCGCCGCCATCGGATTGCACCCGTTTCCGAGGTCCTGGCCCAATCGACCAAGACCATGCCGGATCATGACCAAACGCGGCTGAAGGAATACGGCGTGGGGGCCCAGATCCTGCTCGATCTCGGCGTGGAAGATATGATCCTGCTCACCAACACGCAGGGCAGGCGGATCGTGGCGCTCGAAGGTTATGGGCTGAACATCGTCGAGACGAGGCCGGTCGTACCGGGGGCCGTGCCATGATTCGGGTGCTGATCGTGGAAGCGCGGTTCTATCCGGAAATTTCCGATGCGCTCTATGACGGCGCCCATCAGGCGCTGGAAGTCGCGGGCGTCGCGAGCGAGCGTATCGAAGTACCCGGCGCGTTGGAGATTCCGGCTGCGATCAAATTCGCGAACCAGCATTATGATGGCTTCATCGCCCTGGGCTGCGTCATACGTGGTGAGACGCATCATTTCGAGATCGTGGCAAATGAATCGGCGCGCGCCCTCACCGATTTGGCTCTGAACGAGGGGCTCTGCATCGGCAATGGCATCCTCACCGTCGAGGATGAGGAACAGGCTTTCCATCGTGCCCGCCGCGAAGAGCTGAACAAGGGAGGGGATGCGGCGCGTGCCTGTCTGGCGCTGATCAGCCTCAAGCAACGTTTCGCGTCCAAGCCATGAACACGAGCGCGCCGAATTTGCACGAAGAACGAAGCGCCTCGCGGCTATGCGCGCTCCAGGCGCTCTATCAGTTGGAAATGACCGGCAACGCGCCCCAGGATGTGGTCGAGGAATTCATCGAGCATCGTTTCGGACGCGATCCCGTTACGGGATATTCGATCCACGACGAAGCGTTTTTTTCCGACGTCGTGCATGGCGTGCTGAAGCATCAGGTCGAGATCGACCGTTCGATCGCGCGCTCGCTGGCATCGGGCTGGACGCTTGGCCGGATTGATTCGATTCTGCGGGCTCTCCTTCGCGCTGCGACCTATGAGTTGGTGGCGCGGCGCGATGTGCCGGCGAAAGTGGTGATCGACGAATATGTCGAGCTGGCGCGGGATTTCTTCGAAGGCGAGGAGCCTGGCTTTGTGAACGCCGTGCTGGATCGTTTGGCCCACAGAAAGCGCGCCGCCGAATTCGGGGAAACCCCGCCCGATGACGAGCTCCAATTCTGAGCCGCGCGCCTTAAGCGAATTCGCGCTGATCGCGAAGCTGTTCGCGCCCTTGGCAGCGGACAGCGAGGGCGCGTTCGGCCTTAAGGACGATGCCGCCACGCTGCGCTTGCCGCCCGGCGAGGAACTCGTGGTGACGGTGGATGCGCTGGTCGAGGGCGTACACTTCCTGCGCGATGATCCCGCCGAACTGATCGCCAAGAAGGCGCTCCGGGTGAATCTTTCCGATCTGGCCGCAAAGGGCGCCCAAGCAGGCCATTACCTTCTGGCGCTGTCGCTGCCCGACTGGGTCGGCGATGCCTGGCTGACACGCTTCGCCGCCGGTCTCGCGGAAGACCAGACGCGTTATGGGGTGACGCTTCTGGGCGGCGATACGACCGCAACGCCCGGACCGTTGACGATTTCCATCACTGCGCTCGGAAGTATTCCTGCCGGCCGCATGCTGCGCCGGGCGGGCGCCAGACCTGGCGATGTGGTCTTCGTTTCGGGAACCATCGGCGATGCCGGCGCGGGCCTGGAGGTGCTGCAGGGTAAAACCTCCGCCCTCTCCGCAGATGCGCGCGAATATTTGATTCAGCGCTACCGTCTGCCCGAGCCGCGCCTCGCTTTGGGCCGCGCGCTGGTCGGGATTGCTTCCGCCGCGTTGGATGTGTCCGACGGACTGATTGCCGATCTGGGACATATCGCCGAGGTGTCGGGCGTTCATATCGTCATCGATGCACCGCTTGTTCCTCTATCGGGGGAATTGGTCAGTCTGTGGGGCACGGGAACGGATGGGTTGCTGCGTGCTGCGACCGCGGGCGACGATTACGAACTGGCCTTTACTGCGGCCCCCGCGGCGCGAGCGGCGGTCGCCCATGCGGCGCGCAGCTCTGGTGTCGCGGCGTGGGAAATCGGCCGTGTCGAATCGGGCGCGGGAGTGGAGGTGACCGATGAAACGGGCAGGGCGATTGCCGTGGACCGGCCCGGGTTCACCCATTTCTGAAGCCTTACTAGTGTGGAGAATCCGCAATTCGCCAGTGGTTGGGCAACGCTTTGCGCGAATTTCGGGTTCAAAAGCCACACTAGCAATTTATTGAATCCCGTGCGGTTTTCGGATTTGAAGTTCCAAAACGTGGATGCCATGACGATCTTAGGAACTTCAAATCCACCGCACGGGTAAGGAAGCCTTAGCCTCGCTCTGCCAGTCTCCTCCCATGAGAAGCCCGTCCGATCTATGGAAACCGGCGGCCCTGGCGGCGCTCTTGATGGTCAGCTCGGTCGAGCGCGCCCTCGGCGCAGAACCGGCACCCAAGGACCAAGCTGTAACCAATGTCGAGGTTCCGGCCTTCCTTGCCCCCATGCTGATCGGCAACCGGCTCGAACAATATGCCTATATCACCGTCGCCCTGACCCCGGCGAACCGCGAAAAGATGTTGGCCATTCGCGAAAAGATGCCCTTCCTCCGTGACGCATTTCTGCGCGAGGTGAACAAGGGCAGCATCGTCAAGGCCGATGATCCGAAAACCGTCGACACAGTCGCGCTCAAAGCTCGCCTGCTCGCTCGAATGAACCAGATCCTACCGAAGGGAAGCGTTTCCGATCTGAAGTTCCAATCGATCCAGATGACCCCCATCCAGCCGCAAACCTAATCGTCGCACACCTCCAGCTTGGTCAACGCGCGGTTGCCTCCCGGGCATGGTTTTGGCATGTTCGCGCGCCTCCGTGAGGGCGGCCGCGGGGGCGCGGCACCCCTCTCTCATCCCGTGAGAGGCAGCGCGCGTTCTCCTTCGTAAAAACCGGCATCGATATAAGGACTGGAATATGAGCTTGCAGCTTTCCCTCGTTCTCGCCTGCGGCGTGATAGCCCTCCTCTATGGAGGCTGGCTTGTGCAGCAGCTGCTGGCCCTCAGCCCCGGCACCAAAGAGATGCAGGAGATCGCCGCGGCGATCCAGGAGGGTGCGCGTGCCTATTTGAACCGCCAGTACACCACGGTGGCGATTGTCGGCGCGGTGATATTCGTCGCCGCCTTCATCGTGCTGGGCTGGCAGGTTGCGGTCGGATTTCTGATTGGTGCAACGCTCTCCGGATCGGCGGGCTATGTCGGGATGAACGTATCGGTGCGCGCCAATGTGCGCACCGCGGAAGCCTCGCGTATCGGCCTCGCGCAAGGTCTATCGACGGCCTTTCGCGCCGGCGCGGTCACAGGCCTTCTGGTCGTCGGGCTCGGCCTTCTGGGAGTCGCAGGCTATTATGCCATCCTGACCGGTCTCTTGGGTCTTTCCGTGACCGACCCGGTGCAGAGCCGTGTGGTCGTCAACGCCCTGGTGGCGCTCGGTTTCGGCGCCTCGCTGATTTCGATCTTCGCGCGCCTTGGCGGCGGGATCTTCACCAAGGGTGCGGATGTCGGCGGCGACATGGTGGGCAAGGTGGAAGCCGGCATCCCTGAAGACGATCCGCGCAATCCCGCAACCATTGCGGACAATGTCGGCGACAATGTCGGCGATTGCGCCGGCATGGCAGCCGATCTGTTCGAGACCTATGCGGTGACGACGGTCGCCACCATGGTGCTGGCTTCGATCTTCTTCGCGGGCGGCGAGAAGATCGCCATGATGCTGTTTCCCCTCGCCATCGCCGGCACCTGCATTCTGACGTCCATCATCGGCACGTTCTTCGTACGTCTCGGCCCCAGTGGCAGCATCATGGGCGCGCTCTACAAGGGCTTGATCGTCACCGGCGTGCTTTCGCTCGCCGCTTTGTTGCCGTTGACCTATTGGATCGTCGGGCTGAACAACGAATATGCCATTCTCGGCGGCGCCCGGTTCACCGGCTTGAGCCTTTATTTCTGCGGCGTCGCGGGACTTGTGGTGACCGGACTCATCGTCTGGATCACAGAATATTATACCGGCACGAATTTCCGCCCTGTTCAGTCGGTGGCCAAGGCCTCCCTCACCGGCCACGGCACCAATGTGATCCAAGGCCTCGCGGTTTCGATGGAATCCACGGCGCTTCCGGCCCTGGTCATCTGCGCCGGCATTGTCGTGACCTATCAGCTCGCGGGCCTCTTCGGCATTGCCATCGCCGTCACCACCATGCTGGCGCTCGCCGGCATGATCGTGGCGCTCGATGCCTTTGGTCCGGTGACGGACAACGCGGGCGGCATCGCGGAAATGGCCCATCTCGAAGGCGATGTGCGCAAGACGACCGACGCCCTGGATGCCGTCGGCAACACCACCAAAGCGGTGACCAAGGGTTACGCGATCGGCTCGGCCGGCCTCGGCGCCCTGGTGCTATTTGCGGCGTACACGGAGGATATCAATTACTTCATCGCCAACAGCGAGAATTATCCATTCTTCAAAGGGATCGATCTGCCGAATTTTTCCCTGACCGATCCATGGGTGGTCGTCGGCCTCTTCATCGGCGGGTTGCTTCCGTTCCTCTTCGGCGGCATGGCCATGACCGCGGTCGGCCGCGCGGCCAGCGCCGTGGTCGAAGAAGTGCGGCGCCAGTTCCGCGAAATGCCGGGCATCATGCTGGGAACCCAGAAGCCCGATTACGGCCGCGCCGTGGACATGCTGACCAAGGCCGCGATCCGCGAGATGATCATCCCCTCGCTTCTCCCGGTGCTCTCGCCCGTGGTGCTGTTTCTGCTGGTGCGTTGGATTGCCGGTCCCACGGCGGGGCTCAATGCGCTGGGCGCCATGCTTTTGGGCGTGATCGTGACCGGTCTGTTTGTGGCGATTTCGATGACCTCAGGCGGCGGCGCCTGGGACAACGCCAAGAAATACATCGAGGACGGCCATTATGGCGGCAAGGGCTCGGACGCGCACAAGGCGGCGGTGACCGGCGATACGGTCGGTGACCCCTACAAGGACACCGCCGGCCCTGCGGTGAACCCAATGATCAAGATCACCAATATCGTGGCGCTTCTGCTTCTGGCCGTGCTCGCGCAGCTGGGAACCTGACCTCGCGCGGAAGCGATCAGCGCGGCGCGGGGATCGGCGGCGCCTGGCCACCGCCCGGCGTCGGCGTGCTCGGCGCGGACTGGCCGATCTGCCCTGGCACCGCGTTGAAGATCTGCTGGATCAGCGTCATCTCGCGGCCCAAGGTCGGCGTCTCGCGGGTGA
>DASQIQ010000424.1:0-1502 GCA_035631495.1 Micropepsaceae bacterium | reverse complement strand
CAGGAAGCCGCAAATCGAGGACTGCAAAACGCCAAGCGTCGTGGATTGTTGAGCAGTTTGGGCGTCTTCTGGGCCGCCAATCCGGCGGGTGCCGTGATCCCACGAGATCGGTCAGTTACGCCTGTGGGTGTGCGGTTCGTCGTCCCGACTTCATTGCTCACACCGAGTATGTGGCGACCCTACTTATCGCGCTAGAACGAAATCTTGCGCTAACGCGAGACGAGCTTGTCGTTGAAGCCAGCCGCTTGTTAGGATTTGCGAGAAGCGGCAAAGACTTGTCCGCAGCAATCGGATTGGCAATTAACAGTCTTTTGGTCGAGCAAGCCGAGATAGACCACCTAGGCCGAATTCGGCTTAGGCCCTGACACTTATCGGCCTTTCCTAGAATTCGCGGGACACCAATGGCTCAACTCGT
The DNA here is from genome assembly GCA_035631495.1 of Micropepsaceae bacterium. Classification (GTDB taxonomy): domain Bacteria; phylum Pseudomonadota; class Alphaproteobacteria; order Micropepsales; family Micropepsaceae; genus CAIYRG01. The sequence continues at coordinate 1,087 of DASQIQ010000424.1, read as the reverse complement.
TGCGGCTTTTGCTTCCTCCCACAGCCTGATGCTGGCGGCGACGACGCAAGATTGGATCGACGGTTTTCGCCAGACCGATCGGCGCATGCCGCTTTTCGACAAACACGGGACCCCGCGCAACTATGAGGAGTTGCTGGCGGCGGCCCCGCCCGATGCGGCAAGTCTGGTGACGCCGGAAAAGATGAGCGATGCCTATGAGCGCACCTTCAAGGCGGTGGCCGAACTCAAGCGCCATATCGACGCCACCGAACTCGATGCGCTCATTGTCATTGGCGATGATCAGCACGAACTCTTTCAGGACTCCATGATGCCCGCGCTCGGCATCTATTACGGCAGAACCATCCGCAATGCGGCCCGCGAGAAAACGCCGGAGGGCAATTGGTACAAGCATGCGATGATGCAGCGGCTGGAGCCGCAACATGACGTGCATTATCCCGTTCACGCCGGCTTGGCGCTGCATATGATCATCGAGCTTACCAAAGGCGAGTTCGACCTCTGCGCGCTGCGCGAGATCCCTCCCGATCAGTATGAGGGCCATGCCTATTCCTACATCCACCGCACCTATCTCTGGGACAGGAACCTCCCCGTCGTGCCGGTCATGATGAACACCTATTACGCACCCAATCCGCCGACGCCAAAGCGCTGCGTACAGCTGGGTTTGAAGATCAAAGAGGTGATCCAGTCTTATCCGGCGGAGCTGAAGGTCGGCATTCTCGCCTCGGGCGGTCTATCGCATTTCGTCGTCGACGAGGAGCTGGACCGAGGCGTGATCCAAGCCTTGCGCGAAAAGGACCTGGATTATCTGGCGAGGCTCGATCCCAAGCGCTTGCAGGCCGGAAGCTCTGAGATCCGGAGCTGGATCGTGATCGCCGCGAGTGCGGCGGCCGCCGGTCTCGATCTCGACTGGGTCGACTATATTGCCGCCTATCGCACGCCGGCCCTCACCGGCGCGGGGCTGGGTTTTGCCCGCTGGAAGATGAAGCGAATTTCGGAATCGGGACACTAGAATGGAGCACGCATGAGACAGAAGAGCATCGAAGTGGAAGGGCTCTCGCATCATGGCGCGCCCATTCCCACGGCATGCCGC
>DASQIQ010000423.1:0-5978 GCA_035631495.1 Micropepsaceae bacterium | reverse complement strand
CGAGCGGCAATCTCAAACGCATGCTGCAGCCGCGTGCCGCCAAGCCGCCGCCGGAAGCCTTTGCGCACGGTGCGGCGGGGGATGCGGCCCGCGCGGAATTCGGCCGCGCCTATACCGAAATGATGAAGCGCGAATGGTTCTACATCGGGATTCATCTGGGCTACCGCTATGAGGGCTCGCCCCTGATTATTCCCGACGGCACGCCCGCGCCGCCCGATGAGGTGATGGAGTACACGCCCACCGCGCGTCCCGGCCATCGCGCGCCGCATGCCTGGCTCGCCGACGGCCGTTCGACGCTGGACCTGTTCGGGCGGGGTTTTATGCTGCTGCGTTTGGGCGCCAATCCGCCCGATGCCGCCGCGCTCATCGCCGCCGCGCGGGCCGCAAATCTGCCGCTGCAAATGGTCGACATCGCAGATCCCGCTATAGCCGAACTCTACGAGAATAGGCTTGTTCTGATCCGTCCCGACGGCCACGTCGCCTGGCGTGCGGATCCCCCACCGCCCGATCCGTCCCACCTCATCGCGACCATAAGCGGCGCTGCGAGTTGAACCCCATAGACGGAAAGGCGTATCCGAACGTCCGGCAATCCTATCGCGTGTCTACCGCTTGCGGTTCGTGGACGGACGCCCTCCCATTGGCGCCGCGCAGCTTGCGTTTGAGCAGCAAATCGCCGACCTCCGCTGAATAGGCAACGCGGCCCTCGGCTACGAATTGCTCGTGATTGCTCTCGATCATGTCGGGCTCGTAGACATAATTCACCATCATGCCCATCGATTCTGCCATTCCGCGATCACTCAAATTGGCGCCCCAATTGATGCGATCGAGCCGGGCCCCGTTTCCCAGATGGAAGCGCGCCACAGGGTCCTCGGGCCCTTTGCCGGCATTGGCCGCCGTTAGATAGGTCGCCAACAGTCGCTGAAGGGCCGCCTTGACGGCACCATCCAAATGCTCTGCCTCGCCCCGGTCGATATCAAGGAATGTTGTGGGCGATTTGGCGTTCCCAACGGAGGCTCGATTTCGCATCGCCATGCGTTCCTCCGGGAGGATCGCGCTTTGGCCGTTGGCCGCAACTTGTTCGTTGAGCCAACGCCTGAAACTCGGGACTGGCGAAAGGGTCGCGAACCGCTTCAGGCCCGGCAATTCCGCGCGCAGTTCCTCGACAACCTGTTTGATCAAGAGATTGCCGAACGAAATACCTCGCAAACCCGGCTGGCAATTGCTGATCGAATAGAAGATGGCGGCGTCGGGCCGGGCGAAATCGTCCCCGGGTGTTTCTGCCGACAACAGTGGATCGATCTTGGAAGCGAGTCCTTGACACAGCGCGACTTCGACAAAGATCAGCGGTTCGTCTGGAAGTGAAGGGTGAAAGAATGCAAAACAACGGCGATCGGGTGCCAGGCGGCGGCGCAAATCGCTCCAGCCACGGATTTCGTGCACGGCCTCATAGGCGATGACTTTTTCCAGCACCGCGGCAGAGGTGTTCCAATCGATCCGCCTTAATTCCAGGAAGCCGCGGTTGAACCATGAAGTGAGAAGATGGCGAAGATCTTGCTCTAAGGGTCTTAGCTCGGTCTGGTTTCGAATTCCGCACAGCAAGGCTTCCCGCATGCCAACCAGTAGAGCGGTTGCTCCCGGGGCGATGTTCATGCGCCGGATCAGCTCCCGTCGTGGCGGTTCGGACGCCAAGGTCAGTTCCGCTACCGCGTCGGGCGATGGAACAGCCAGATATGCTTCCGCCGCGGCTTTAAGGCGCGTTGGATCGGGCAGAAAATTTTGTGCGAGGAACAAATGGAAGGGGTCCCTTTGCTCCTTGGCAAGGCTTCCATACCGCTGAACTATGGCATTGGCGGTCGCCATGTTGGTCGCTTCGCCCCGCTCCGATGCGAGGTCAAGGGCAAGGGCTTCAATGTCGCGTGGTGAACCGCTGTTTTGCGGGAGCCTCAAAACCTTGCGTCCACGCCCTGCAATGGAAGTCCAGACTTGTCTCAGCCGCGCGGCGAACACAGGGAACTCCCGAACTCCATGTCTGCTTATGGTAGTCGGTCTTTCCAGAATGTCCCACCAGGCACGTGGTTTCTGGTTAATGGGGGCGGGCGGGGGCATTCGACTCAATCCATCCATGTTCTATTCTGCCCCCGCATGACCACGAACGCCTCCCCCGCACCTCATGACCCCGGATCAAGTCCGGGGCAGGCTCTTGCCCGTTCGGGCAGCCTGGACGAGCTGTACCGGCTGTTAACGCCGATGAATGTCGGACCGGGCTGGAACAAGCCGGCGCCCTCGCTGTGGAACGAACCACGCAAGACATTCGTTCCGGCGCATTGGCGTTACGACCAGGCGAAAGCCGCGCTCGATGCCGCGGGCCGTCTGATCAACACCGAGCTGGCCGAGCGGCGCAATCTGATCCTTTACAACCCCGTTCCGGGCAACGAATACGCCACCACGCGCACGCTGCTCGCCGCTTATCAGATGATCCTCCCCGGCGAGCAGGCCCGCTCGCATCGCCATTCGCCCAATGCGCTGCGCCTGATCCTCGATGCCGAGCCGGGCGCCTACACCATTGTGGATGGCATTAAACTGCCGATGGACCCGGGTGATGTGCTCCTGACGCCGAACTGGTCCTGGCACGGCCATGGCAACGAAGGCCGCGCGCCCGCTTTTTGGGTCGACTTCCTCGACACGCCGCTGATCCATGCGCTCGAACCGATGTTCTTCGAGCCGCACCCCGAAGGCTATGAGCCCGTCGCGCGAACCTTGGACGTCTCACCCATGCGCTTTGCCTGGACGGACACACTGCGCCGCCTGGAAGGAGCCACGCCCGATGCCACTGGCCCCCATGGCACGCAAGTAGAGCTGGGCGGGCCGGCGATGCTCACCATCTCGCTCCATATGATGCGGCTCGCCCCCGGGGTCCCGACCACGCCCCACCGCACCACGGCCAACAACATCTATGCCGTGGCGCGAGGCTCCGGCACGTCCATCATCGACGGCGAAAGCTTCACATGGGCGCGCGGGGACGTCGTCGCGGTTCCCGCCTGGCGCCCTCACAGCCATCGCGCGGACGGCGACGCCGTGCTGCTCCGGGTCAGCGACGAGGCCTTGCTAAGACCGCTCGCCCTCCTGCGCGAAGAGCAGCTTTGATCCGCCTTGACTCTGGAACGGCAAAATCTAGGGTGCGTCCCGGAAGGGACATGAGCGAACCCAGCCGGCCCGCTAAGCCGCTGGCATTAAAGGAGCAAGCCGATGGCCCAAGCAGATACCAGAGTCGACAATGGCGTAAATGTGGAAGCACTTCTCGGCGCCCGCAAGGCGCTAACCGAGGCGCCGGAAGCCGCCCAATTTACCTGGCGAGCCTCCTGCGAGTGGATCAACGGCACTCACAGCAACTCGACGGTCCAGGGCTTCTTCGGCCTCGGCGCGGAGCAGGCCCACAAGACCAAATTCTCCTTCGACGCCGACCACCCCGAGGTCTTCGCCTCCGAGGACAAGGGCGCGACGCCGGTCGAATATGTGCTCGTGGGTCTCGCCAGCTGCCTGACCGGCGGCATCGCCGCTGTTGCCCAGCATCGTGGGATTCAGCTGCGCTCCGTCAAAGCGACCATCGAAGGCGGCATGGACCTCCAGGGCATCCTCGGCATCGATTCCGATGTGCGCAACGGCTTCGATGGCATCAAGGTCAAATACAAGATCGACGCCGACGCGACGCCCGATGAGATCAAGGCTCTCGTCGCCCAGTCGCAGAAGCGCTCGGCGGTCTTCGATGTCATCACCAATCCGACGAATGTCACCGTCGAGGTGAACTGAGCGCGCCCGCAGGCGGGGAGTGGCGGCCGTTCGCGACACCACCACCATCGTCGTCGGGGCCGGTCACGCCGGGCTGGCGATCAGCCGCTGTCTGAGCGAGCGCGGCATCGATCATGTCGTGCTCGAGCGCGGCGAGGTAGCGAATTCCTGGCGCACCGAGCGCTGGGATTCGCTGCGACTGCTGACGCCCAATTGGCAGAGCCGCCTGCCCGGTTATTCCTATGAGGGCGATGATCCCGATGGCTTCCGCACGATGCCTGAGACCATCGCCTTCATCACCCGCTATCGGCGCGTGATCGATGCTCCGGTGGAAACCCATACGAAGGTGACCTCGCTCACCCGCGCCGACGCGGGCTATGTGGTGGCTACCGAGCGGGGCGAATGGCGCAGCCGGACCATCGTGCTCGCCACCGGTGCTTGCAATATCGCCAGCGTTCCTTCCTGTGCTGCGGCCGTCCCTGACACAATCGATACGCTCACCCCGATGGCGTACCGCAACCCCGGCCAGCTCGCGCCGGGCGGCGTCCTCGTCGTCGGCGCCTCGGCGACTGGTATCCAGCTCGCCCTCGAGATCCACTTGACGGGCCGGCCGGTCACGCTTTGCGTCGGTGAGCACATCCGCGCGCCGCGCGTGTATCGCGGCAAGGATATCCAATGGTGGATGGAACATTCCGGCGTGCACCATGAGCGCTATGATGCGGTCGACGACATCGCCCGCGCGCGGGGCGTGCCCTCCATGCAGCTTGTCGGCTCGCCCGAACGCATGACGCTCGATCTCAATACGCGCAGCGCCATGGGTGTAAAGCTGGTCGGGCGCCTCGCCGGGATCCGGGATGGCACAGCCCAATTCTCCGGTTCGCTGCGCAACCAATGCGCGCTCTCCGATCTGAAAATGAACCGGCTGCTCGACACCATCGATCAATGGGCGACGCAAAACGGTCTCGACGGCGAAATCGAGGCGCCGATGCGGCTCGCGCCAACTCATGTCGAGGACAATCCGGCGCTGGAGATGAAGCTCGCGAGCGGCGAGATCAAGACCATCCTCTGGGCCACGGGCTATCACCCCGATTATTCCTGGCTGCATGTGCCGGTGTTGGATCGCAAGGGACAGGTCCGCCACGACGGCGGTATCACGCCGTCACCGGGCCTCTATCTCATGGGCATGCAGTTCCTGCGCCGGCGCAAATCGGCGCTTATCGATGGCGCCGGCGATGACGCGCGCGACCTCTCCGCCCATCTTGCCTCCCATCTCGCCCACCCACGGCACTAAATCCGCGGATAGACTCCGCGCTGGAAGGAGGGCCCGCTCGGGCGAAATCAAACGGGCTTTCTGGCGCCTCCCGCCCAATCGAGCAATTCGGCGATGTGCACGGTGGGTAAGTCCCCCGCCAAATGCGTCAGGCACCCGATATTCGCCGACGCGATCATCTCCGCTCCCGTGGAGCGTATGGCCGCGAGCTTGCGCGCCCGCAATTCTCCGGCGATTTCCGGCTGCAGCAGGCTGTAGCTCCCGGCCGAGCCGCAGCAGAGATGCGCGTCGGGAATCGGCGCCAGACGAAATCCCGCCGCGGCCAACAACGCCTCGCCGCGTCCGGAAATCTTTTGCCCGTGCTGGAGCGTGCAAGGCGGGTGAAAGGCGATGACAGGCGCTGCCGCAGCCGCCGGAACGGGCGAGGTGGCTGGCTTCGCCACCTCGGTGAAATCTCTCACCTTCGCCGCGAAAGATTCTGCCCTTGCCTTCCATTCGGGCTCGTCGACAAACACGCGCGGATAATCCTTGAGGAACGCCGCACAGCCGCTCGCGGTGATCAGCACCGCGTCGACGCGTCCTTTCGCGGCTTCTTCTTCATAGGCGCGGATGATCTCCCTCGCGTATTGCTTTCCGCGCTCGGCTTTGCCGAGATGATAGGCCAGCGCCCCGCAGCATCCCGAGCGTTCCAACCGCAGGACGCGCGTGCCTTCGCGCGCGAGCACGCGCATCGCCGCCGCATCGATTCCCGGCGCCAGCGCCCGCTGAACGCATCCAGGAAGCAGCACCACGCGCGGCGCAGATGCCGAAACCTCCGGCATGGACCAATCGACGCGTGTGCGTTTCGCGCCAGGCGCCTTGCGGCTCATGGCGCCGAGCTTGCCGGGCAGGCGTGACAGGATCGGCGCGAACAAGCGCGATA